>NZ_KV821290.1:0-96206 GCF_001815635.1 Corynebacterium sp. HMSC075D04 | reverse complement strand
TCGCCTGCACTAACACCTCGAACGAATTCATGCCTAAGACGCTAAACCGTCAACAGAGAAAGTGCACCTGGCCTGTGGATAACTGGGCGTGGGGTCGTCGAAAAGTAGTGGAAAAGTAATGGCTTATCCACAGGCAATTTGACCTCGCGGCGAAACCCGCTAAAATACCCAACCGAAGTTTGAGCGATCCGTAAGGGTCGCGCTCAAGTTTCACCGAAGACCGTCGGTCACTTCCGTAAGGGAGTCGAAGGTATCCCATTCCAGGGATCGACCCACGCAGGAGAAACGAGGCTGGACTTGCGTCTGCCCCGTGCCTTCTGCACGGGGCATTTTTCATTGGTGCTCCGGGCGGATTGAAGGACATGAAGTATCGGAAGGAGGCGTGTGTCATGGCAAACCCGAAGAATGTTGCGGAACTTGCAGCTCTGAAGGAGAAGTTCGCTGAGGCGGACTCCATCGTGCTGACTGAGTACCGTGGCCTGACCGTCGGCCAGCTCCAGCAGCTGCGCGGCGATATGGGCTTTGATGTCGAGTACCACGTCGCCAAGAACACTCTCATCAAGATCGCTGCTAATGAGCAGGGCATTGAGGGTCTCGACGATCTTCTCACCGGCCCGACCGCTGTTGCGTTCATCAAGGGCGACGCGGCTGTTGATGCTGCGAAGGTGATGAAGAAGTTCAACAAGGACCACGACGCGTTCGTGATCAAGGGCGGCTTCATGGACGGTAACGTCCTGGACGCTTCCCAGATCGACGCTCTGGCTGAGATGGACAACCGCGAGACCACCCTTGCGAAGCTCGCTGGTGCGTTCGAGGGTTCTCTGGCAAAGGCTGCCGGCCTGTTCCAGGCTCCGGCCTCCAAGACGGCTCGTCTTGTCGCTGCGCTGCAGGACAAGCAGGAAGCCGCGTAAGCAAACTTTTACATCTGGGCTGCAGACGCCCACCTAAAGAAAGGAAGCCATCATGGCTAAGCTCACCAAGGACGAGCTCATTGAGCAGTTCAAGGAAATGACTCTTATCGAACTTTCCGAGTTCCTGAAGGAATTCGAGGAGGTCTTCGACGTGACCGCTGCTGCTCCGGTTGCAGTTGCTGCTGCTCCGGGCGCTGCTGGCGATGCTCCGGCTGCTGAGGAGAAGGACGAGTTCGACGTTGTTCTCGAGGACGCTGGCGACAAGAAGATCGGTGTCATTAAGGCTGTCCGCGAGCTCGTTCCGGGCCTGGGCCTGAAGGACGCTAAGGAAATGGTTGAGGGCACCCCGAAGGCCATCCTGGAAGGCGCTTCCAAGGACGACGCTGAGGCTGCTAAGGCTAAGCTCGAGGAGGCTGGCGCAAAGGTCACCCTCAAGTAAGAGCCTTTCGCTTTTCGACGACACCCCCGCCCACCGGTACGTTTACCGGCTGGCGGGGGTTTCGCTTGTCCTGCGCTAAGATTTCGGACCATGCTGCGTTTTTCCCGTTCCTTGGCCGCGTTGGTTGCTGGTGTGGGTATTGCGCTGGTGGTTGCTGGGATGTTGGCGCCGCGGGTGTTGTTGTCAGGGGAGCGGTTGCCGTTGGCGTTGGGGGATGCGACGTGGACGATTACGGATCCGGATGGCATGCGTGCGGGGAAGTCGGCGCCGGTGACGCGTCAGTTGCATTTGGAGGTGATGGAGCCTTCGGGGGATGAGCGGGCGGCTATTCGTGTGGGGGATTCGGTGCGAGCGGGTGAGGCTCCGGGGGATTTTGAGAATTTGGTGTCTGCGACGACGTGGTCGTATGAGTTGGATCGGGTGTCGGGTGAGGCGTTGTCGCCGGCGCAGGCGCAGGTAATTTTTGCGATGCCTGCTGCTCAGGTGGCGGTGAATGGTGTGTGGCTGAAATTCCCGTCGCCCGCGCCTGCGTCGGACGTGGACGTGTTTGATCCGGTGTTGCGTGGTTCGGCGGTGGCGCGGTTCGTCGATACGCAAGAGATCGGCGGACGCACCGTCAACCGCTACCAGCAGACGGTCGCGCCGACGAATATCGCGCAGCGCTACGCCGATCCGCGTAACACGCTCACGATCGACGGTGAACGTACGTTCTTTACTCATGCGGCGGAGCGCGAGTTGCTTGTCGACGAGCAAACGGGCGTTGTTGTGGGCATCAACGAGCGTGTCGACGACTACTATGCCGACGCCGAGGGTAACGGCGTGCAGAACGTGCTGACCTATGACGGACGTATGGACGAGGCGCAGGTCACGGAACTTGTGCAGCGGGTTGGTCAGGCGCAGCCGAAGGCGGCCAATCCGTTGTTGTGGTGGATTGTCACCGGTGTCGGTGCGGTGTTGGCCCTGGTGGGGCTGATTGGTTCGGTTGTTTCGGCGCGTCGCAATTGACGAGTCGCGCGGGTGGGGTGGTAGGCTGCCCTCCAGCAACTTGGACAACGGCACCAGACGGCACGGGTGCGTGAGGGTTGTAACGCGGGGGGTTGAGTGCCCGATAGGGCCCTTTACAATTTGTTAGCTTTTGTATAAGCTTGCTCGTTGCGCTGGAAGCCGTCTCCAGTACGTCATTGAAGCCTTGTGCATACGGATGAGAATTTCCTATTTGACAAGGTGATTTTGTTGTCTCTGGGGGCGGGTCTTCCGAAGCAGACCAAATGCTAACTTATCCTGCGGAAATGCCGCTGGACCGCGAAGCCAGACGCGGGCCGGTGAGCATCCGCCAGAGGTGCTGGAAGGACCCAACTTGGCAGTCTCAGACCAGACCATGAATATGGCTGAAATCCCGGGGGCTCCGGAACGTTATTCGTTCGCGAAGATTAACGAGCCCATTACCGTCCCGGGCTTGCTCGATGTGCAGCTCGAATCGTTCGCGTGGCTCGTCGGTACGTCGGAGTGGCGTGAGAATGAGCAGGCGAGCCGTGGCGACGATGCACGCGTCACCTCGGGCCTTGAGGACATTCTTGAGGAGATCTCCCCGATCGAGGACTACTCGGGCAACATGAGCCTGACGTTGTCCGAGCCGCGCTTCGAAGACGTGAAGTACACGATCGACGAGTGCAAGGACAAGGACATCAACTACTCCGCGCCGCTCTATGTGACCGCGGAGTTCATTAACAACGACACGCAGGAGATTAAGTCCCAGACCGTGTTCATTGGCGATTTTCCGCTGATGACCGACAAGGGCACCTTCATTGTCAACGGCACCGAGCGTGTCGTTGTCTCCCAGCTGGTGCGCTCCCCGGGCGTGTACTTCGACGAGTCGATTGATAAGTCCACGGAGCGCCCGCTGCACTCCGTGAAGGTTATCCCGTCTCGCGGCGCTTGGCTCGAGTTCGACGTGGACAAGCGTGACACCGTTGGTGTGCGTATTGACCGTAAGCGTCGCCAGCCGGTTACCGTCCTGCTGAAGGCTCTGGGTTGGACCACGGAACAGATCACGGAGCGCTTCGGCTTCTCCGAGATCATGATGTCCACCCTGGAAAACGACGGTGTGAACAACACCGACGAGGCTCTGCTGGAGATTTACCGCAAGCAGCGTCCGGGCGAGCAGCCGACGCGTGACCTTGCGCAGTCCCTGCTGGAGAACTCGTTCTTCAAGGCGAAGCGTTACGACCTGGCTCGCGTGGGCCGTTACAAGGTCAACCGCAAGCTTGGTCTCGGCGGCGATCACGACGGTTTGATGACGCTGACCGAAGAGGACATTGCTACCACCCTCGAGTACTTGGTGCGTCTGCACGCAGGTGAGTCGGAGATGACCTCCCCGTCCGGTGAGATCATCCCGATCAACACCGACGACATCGACCACTTCGGTAATCGTCGTCTGCGCACCGTGGGTGAGCTGATCCAGAACCAGGTCCGCGTTGGCCTGTCCCGTATGGAGCGCGTCGTGCGCGAACGCATGACCACCCAGGATGCGGAGTCGATTACCCCGACGTCGCTGATTAACGTGCGTCCGGTCTCCGCTGCGATCCGCGAGTTCTTCGGTACCTCGCAGCTGTCGCAGTTCATGGACCAGAACAACTCTCTGTCTGGCCTGACCCACAAGCGTCGTCTGTCTGCGCTTGGTCCGGGTGGTTTGTCGCGTGAGCGCGCCGGCATCGAGGTGCGAGACGTGCACCCGTCGCACTACGGCCGTATGTGCCCGATTGAGACCCCGGAAGGCCCGAACATTGGTCTGATTGGTGCGCTGTCCTCGTACGCGCGCGTCAACCCGTTCGGTTTCATTGAGACGCCGTACCAGAAGGTCGAAGACGGCAAGCTGACCGATCAGATTGATTACCTCACCGCCGACGAGGAGGACCGCTACGCCATTGCGCAGGCGGCCACCCCGATGGATAAGGACGGCAACCTCACCGGTGAGCGTATCGAGGTCCGCCTCAAGGACGGCGACATTGGCGTCGTCGGCCCGAAGGGCGTTGACTACCTGGATATTTCCCCGCGTCAGATGGTGTCCGTGGCTACGGCGATGATTCCGTTCCTCGAGCACGACGATGCGAACCGTGCCCTCATGGGTGCGAACATGCAGAAGCAGGCTGTGCCGCTGCTGCGCGCCGAGTCCGCATACGTGGCTACCGGTATGGAGCAGCGTGCTGCGTACGACGCTGGCGATACCGTCATTTCCAAGAAGGCCGGCGTGATTGAGAACGTCACGGGCGACTACATCACCGTCATGGATGATGAGGGTGGCCGCGACACCTACATGCTGCGCACCTTCGAGCGTACGAACCAGGGCACCTGCTACAACCAGACCCCGATCGTGAGCGCGGGCGACCGCGTTGAGGCCGGTCAGGTTATCGCTGACGGCCCGGGCACCAAGGACGGCGAGATGGCTCTCGGCCGTAACCTGCTGGTTGCGTTCATGCCGTGGGAAGGCCACAACTACGAGGACGCCATCATCCTTAACCAGCGCGTGGTCGAGGAGGACATCCTCACCTCCGTGCACATCGAGGAGCACGAGATTGATGCCCGCGACACCAAGCTCGGTGCCGAGGAGATCACTCGTGAGATCCCGAACGTGTCCGAGGACGTGCTGAAGGATCTGGACGAGCGCGGCATTATCCGTATCGGTGCGGACGTGCGTGACGGCGACATCCTTGTCGGTAAAGTCACCCCGAAGGGCGAGACCGAGCTGACCCCGGAGGAGCGCCTGCTGCGCGCCATCTTCGGCGAGAAGGCCCGCGAGGTCCGCGACACCTCCCTGAAGGTGCCGCACGGTGAGCAGGGCAAGGTCATTGCTGTGCGTCGCTTCTCCCGTGAGGACGACGACGATCTGTCCCCGGGCGTGAACGAGATGATCCGCGTGTACGTGGCTCAGAAGCGCAAGATCCAGGACGGCGACAAGATGGCTGGCCGCCACGGCAACAAGGGTGTCGTGGGCAAGATCCTGCCTCAGGAAGACATGCCGTTCATGGCTGACGGCACCCCGGTGGACATCATCCTGAACACCCACGGTGTGCCGCGTCGTATGAACATTGGTCAGGTGCTTGAGGTTCACTTGGGCTGGCTGGCGAAGGCCGGTTGGACGGTGAACCCGGACGATCCGGCGAACGCCAAGTTGCTGGAGACCCTGCCGGAGCACCTGTATGACGTTCCGCCGGAGTCGCTGACCGCAACCCCGGTGTTCGACGGTGCGACCAACGACGAGATCGCAGGCCTGCTTGCTAACTCCAAGCCGAACCGCGACGGCGACGTCATGGTGGACGGCGACGGTAAGACCGTCCTGTTCGACGGCCGTTCCGGTGAGCCGTACAAGTACCCGATTTCGGTCGGTTACATGTACATGCTGAAGCTGCACCACCTGGTGGACGAGAAGATTCACGCTCGTTCCACTGGTCCGTACTCGATGATTACGCAGCAGCCGCTGGGCGGTAAGGCTCAGTTCGGTGGCCAGCGTTTCGGCGAGATGGAGGTGTGGGCAATGCAGGCTTACGGCGCTGCCTACACGCTGCAGGAGCTGCTGACCATTAAGTCGGATGACGTGGTCGGCCGTGTGAAGGTTTACGAGGCGATTGTCAAGGGCGACAACATCCCGGATCCGGGTATTCCGGAGTCTTTCAAGGTGTTGCTCAAGGAGTTGCAGTCCCTGTGCTTGAACGTGGAGGTTCTCTCTACTGATGGCACGCCGATGGAGCTCGACGGCGATGACGACGAGTTTGATCAGGCTGGCTCCTCGCTCGGCATTAACCTGTCCCGCGATGAGGGTGCAGCGGCGGATACCGCTTAGGCGCCAGGTGGTCGTCGTAAAGCAATTGCTTGTCGACGATCAAACGAACGCAATAGCCAACCACTTAAAAGAAAAGGAATTTTTACGTGTTTGACGTAAACCTCTTCGATGAGCTTCGCATCGGCCTGGCCACCGCCGACGACATTCGCCGTTGGTCCCACGGCGAGGTGAAGAAGCCTGAAACCATTAACTACCGCACGCTCAAGCCGGAAAAGGACGGCCTGTTCTGCGAGCGCATCTTCGGTCCGACCCGCGACTGGGAGTGTGCCTGCGGTAAGTACAAGCGTGTCCGCTACAAGGGCATCATCTGCGAGCGCTGTGGCGTCGAGGTGACCAAGTCCAAGGTGCGCCGTGAGCGCATGGGCCACATTGAGCTGGCTGCTCCGGTGACGCACATCTGGTACTTCAAGGGTGTGCCGTCGCGTCTGGGCTACCTGCTTGACCTGGCGCCGAAGGACCTTGAGCGCATTATTTACTTCGCGGCGAACATCGTCACCTCGGTTGACGACGAGGCTCGCCACAACGACATGTCCACCCTCGAGGCGGAGATGTTGATGGAGAAGAAGGATGTCGAGGACGACACCAACTCCGAGATCGCCGACCGTGCGCAGAAGTTGGAGGAGGACCTCGCTGAGCTCGAGGCTTCCGGTGCGACTGCTGCTGCCCGCAAGAAGGTGCAGAACGCTGCCGATAAGGAGATGCAGCACCTGCGCGAGGCTGGCGAGCGCGAGGTTGAGCGCCTCGACGAGATCTGGACCACCTTCCAGAAGCTCGCTCCGAAGCAGATGATTATCGACGAAAACCTCTACGAGGAACTCGTCGACCGTTACGAGGATTACTTCACCGGCGGCATGGGCGCCGAGGCAATCCAGACCCTGATCCGCAACTTCGACCTCGACGCCGAGGCTGAGGAGCTGCGTGGCATCATCGCCGAGGGCAAGGGCCAGAAGAAGGTCCGCGCCCTGAAGCGTCTGCGCGTTGTCGCTGCGTTCCAGCGCTCGGGCAACGACCCTGCAGGCATGATCCTCGACGCCATTCCGGTGATCCCGCCGGAGCTGCGTCCGATGGTCCAGCTCGACGGTGGCCGTTTTGCCACCTCTGACCTGAACGACCTGTACCGCCGCGTGATCAACCGCAACAACCGTTTGAAGCGCATGATCGACCTGGGTGCACCAGAGATCATCGTGAACAACGAGAAGCGCATGCTGCAGGAGTCCGTTGACGCCCTGTTCGACAACGGTCGTCGTGGCCGTCCGGTCACCGGCCCGGGCACCCGTCCGCTGAAGTCCCTGTCTGATCTGCTCAAGGGCAAGCAGGGCCGCTTCCGCCAGAACCTGCTGGGTAAGCGTGTGGACTACTCCGGCCGTTCCGTGATTATCGTCGGCCCGCAGCTGAAGCTGCACGAGTGTGGTCTGCCGAAGCGTATGGCGCTTGAGCTGTTTAAGCCGTTCGTGATGAAGCGCCTCGTCGATAATGACTACGCGCAGAACATCAAGTCCGCCAAGCGCATGGTGGAGCGTCAGCGCCCTGAGGTGTGGGACGTGCTCGAAGAGGCGATTTCCGAACACCCAGTGCTGCTGAACCGTGCACCGACCCTGCACCGTCTGGGTATCCAGGCGTTCGAGCCGAAGCTGGTCGAGGGTAAGGCAATTCAGCTGCACCCGCTGGCCTGTGAAGCATTCAACGCCGACTTCGACGGTGACCAGATGGCAGTCCACCTGCCGCTGTCCGCAGAGGCGCAGGCTGAGGCCCGCATCCTGATGCTGTCCTCCAACAACATCCTGTCCCCGGCATCCGGCAAGCCGCTGGCAATGCCGCGCCTGGACATGGTGACCGGCCTGTACTTCCTGACCATGCTCAAGGGCCCGCAGGAGATCGGCGGCGAGGGCGCATATGCACCTGCCGACGAAAACGGCCCGGAGCGCGGCGTCTACTCGTCCTACCGTGAGGCCATCATGGCTTACGACCTGGGCGTGCTTGGCCTGCAGGCACCGATCAAGGTGCGCATCGATCACCTGCGTCCGACGGAGGAGATCGAGGCAGAGCAGTTCCCGGATGGTTGGACGAAGGGTCAGCCGTGGATGATGGAGACCACCCTTGGTCGCATCATGTTCAACGAGCTCATGCCGTTTAACTTCCCGTACCAGGAAGGCGCCATGGTCCGTAAGGGCGGTGGCGGCGGCAAGGTGCTGCTCGGCGACATCATCCAGTCCATGGTTGAGCAGTACCCGATGATCACCGTCGCTCAGGTGCTGGACAAGATGAAGGACGCTGGCTTCTACTGGTCCACCCGTTCCGGCGTCACCATCTCCATGTCCGACGTGCTGATTCTCCCGAACAAGAACGAAGTCCTCGAGCAGTACGAGAAGGAAGCCGAGGCCATCGAGCGCAAGTTCTGGGAGAAGGGCGCGCTTACGGAGGAGAACCGTTACGACCGTCTGGTCGAGCTGTGGCAGGATGCCACCAACAAGGTTGGTCAGGCCGTCGAGGACCTGTACCCGGACGACAACCCGATTCCGATGATCGTGAAGTCCGGTGCTGCAGGTAACATGCGTCAGATCTGGACCCTGGCCGGCATGAAGGGCATGGTCGTGAACTCGCGTGGTGAGTACATCACGCGCCCGATCAAGACCTCTTTCCGCGAAGGCCTGTCCGTGATGGAGTACTTCAACAACTCCCACGGTTCCCGTAAGGGTCTTGCCGATACCGCTCTGCGTACCGCTGACTCGGGCTACCTCACCCGTCGTCTGGTGGACGTGGCGCAGGACGTCATCGTCCGCGAGGAGGACTGTGGCACCCGTCAGGGCGTCAAGGTTCCTGTTGCCGTGGAAAACGCTGGCGTTTTCCACCGCCACGACCTTGTGGAGACCTCTGTTTCCGGCCGCGTGCTGGCAGCGGATGTCACCGATGCCGATGGCAAGGTCATCGCTGAGGCTGGCACCGAGCTCACCGAGCAGCGTATCGACGACCTCGTGGCCGCCGGCATCACCGAGGTCAAGGTTCGCTCCGTGCTGACCTGCCAGACCCCGACCGGTGTCTGCGCGAAGTGCTACGGCAAGTCCATGGCCTCCGGTCACCTCGTCGACATCGGCGAAGCCGTCGGCATCGTGGCTGCACAGTCCATTGGTGAGCCGGGTACCCAGCTGACCATGCGTACCTTCCACCAGGGTGGTGTCGGTGGCGACATTACCGGTGGTCTGCCGCGTGTCCAGGAGCTCTTCGAGGCCCGCGTTCCGAAGAACCGTGCCCCGATCGCTTCCGTGGCCGGCACGATCTCGCTCGAGGACGAGGGCAACTTTTGGACCCTGACCATCCACCCGGATGACGGTTCCGACGTGGTGGTCTACGAGAAGCTGTCCAAGCGCCAGGGCCTGGCCCAGGTTCGCCGCCCGATGGAGTCCAACCCGGACGCCATGATCGAGCGTGGCCTGCGCGAGGGTGACCACGTCGAGGTGGGCGAGCGCCTGCTTCGCGGTGCTGCTGACCCGCACGACGTGCTCGAGGTTCTCGGCCGTCGCGGTGTGGAGAAGCACCTTATCGACGAGGTCCAGGCCGTGTACCGCACCCAGGGTGTGTCCATCCACGACAAGCACATCGAGATCATCATCCGCCAGATGCTGCGTCGCGGCACCGTGATCGACTCGGGTACCACCGAGTTCCTCCCGGGCACGCTCGTGGACCTGTCGGAGGCACGCCAGGTCAACGCCGCTGCTGTGGCAGACGGTGGCGAGCCGGCCGAGATGCGCTCCGAGATCATGGGCATCACCAAGGCGTCGCTGGCTACCGAGTCCTGGCTGTCGGCTGCTTCCTTCCAGGAGACCACCCGTGTGCTCACGGACGCTGCGATTAACAAGCGTTCCGACAAGCTCATCGGCCTGAAGGAGAACGTGATCATCGGTAAGTTGATCCCGGCTGGTACCGGTATCTCCCGCTACCGCAACATCCAGGTCAAGCCGACCGAGGCGGCACGCTCCGCGGCGTACGCCATCCCGACCTTCGGCGATTCCATCTACGGCGACGAAGGCTACGGCGAATTCACCGGCGCTTCCGTGCCGATGGAAGAGTTCGGCTACGAGGAGCTCTAAAGGCAGCCCCAGCATTCTGGCTTAGCTAGGTCTGCTTCAAAGCCCGGCCTCCCCGCTGAGGGGAGGCCGGGCTTTTTGTTGTGCTGATACTAAACGTGAGCACCACGGGCTGCGCGCACGATTCCTACGCCACCCATGAGTGCGAGCCCGCGAACATGGATGACCGGAGCATCGGCGGGAATCTCAGCGAGAGAAAACCTGCACGACGAGTGGGTTTCCACCCCGAAACCACCCATGATTCCAATTCCTGCATCGACGACTCGGACATCGTCTGGCACAATGATCTCGATGCCACCCATGATGGCGAATGCGTTGATCTCAGTCTCGTGAGAACTCAACCTCGCCTCGCGCAGATCGATTGAGCTTCCGCCCATCACGGTGAAGGAGGTGTGCGTCGGAGCTACCAACCAGTCGCCGCCACGCTCGCTGCCTCCCATGACTGCAAGGCTGAAGCCGGAGCCGCCGGATTCGCCGGTGACGTAGTTCCTCACTCCTGAAGGGCGCTGGGCCGGAGGATGGGGTTGGGCGGTGACGGGGGAGAGATCGTCGATAAGCGCAGGAAGCTCATCGACAAAGGTTGCCTCGTAGAGCATGCGAGAGCGCTCGTCGAACTCGTTGACGGAGAGCTGTCCATCGACGAATGCATCGTGAAGGAAGGCGGCGGCACGGTCGCGTTCCGCGCTGCTCAGTCGCTTACGGGGGAGGTTCGCATCGCTCATGCCACGAAAGCTAGCACGGATTTGCCGTCATGCCTTGGCGTGTTGTAAATTATCTGAGGTTTCGCCCGTGTGAATCGGTGCGAAGTTAAACGAACTCCATGCGACTCGTTCACTAGGTAGTTCATGCAAGCGGCAGGGCCCCGGAAGAAGAGCCCCTATTTTTGCATGTATGGCCATGTGTGAGCGGGACGCGCGAACAGAAAGGGCTTGAATGCCTACTATTCAGCAGCTGGTCCGCAAGGGCCGCCACACCAAGAGCGCGAAGGTGGCTACTGCTGCGCTGAAGGGCTCCCCGCAGCGCCGCGGCGTGTGCACCCGCGTGTACACCACCACCCCGAAGAAGCCGAACTCTGCACTGCGTAAGGTCGCCCGTGTGCGCCTGACCTCCGGTGTCGAGGTTTCCGCTTACATTCCGGGCGAGGGCCACAACCTGCAGGAGCACTCCATGGTGCTCGTGCGCGGCGGCCGTGTGAAGGACCTCCCGGGTGTGCGCTACAAGATCGTTCGTGGCGCCCTCGATACCCAGGCAGTGAAGGACCGTAAGCAGGCACGTTCCCGCTACGGCGCGAAGAAGGGACAGTAATCAATGCGTAAGCAGCAAGCACCGAAGCGTCCCATCGTTAAGGATCCGGTATACGAGTCCGAGCTGGTCACCCAGCTTGTGAACAAGATCCTGCAGGACGGCAAGAAGTCCACCGCCGAGCGCATCGTCTACGGCGCACTCGAGATCTGCCGCGAGAAGACCGGCACCGATCCGGTGGGCACCCTGGAAAAGGCTATCGGCAACGTTCGCCCGGACCTCGAGGTTCGCTCCCGCCGTGTTGGTGGCGCAACCTACCAGGTCCCGGTTGACGTCAAGCCGGAGCGCTCCACCACTCTCGCCCTGCGTTGGCTGGTCACCTTTACCCGCCAGCGTCGTGAGAACTCGATGATCGAGCGTCTCGCCAACGAGATCCTGGATGCTTCCAACGGTCTCGGCGCATCCGTGAAGCGTCGCGAGGATGTCCACAAGATGGCAGAGGCCAACCGCGCCTTCGCCCACTACCGCTGGTAAGAGCTGGAAGCGAGATGATCGTCGGCAGACCCCGAAACTGCATATGTGTCCCCTCGTGGGGCCCGCGTTTTCGGGGTTTTCGTCGATAAGCACAAGCTCGCGCTGCCATTTGGGCAACAAAGTGGCAGAATTGACTAACGACAACTAACCGACAAAGACGCTTCACCGCGTCGACGACATTAAGTTGGGGTAACAAACGTGGCACAAGAAGTGCTTAAGGACCTGCACAAGGTCCGCAACATCGGCATCATGGCCCACATTGACGCCGGTAAGACCACCACCACCGAGCGCATCCTGTTCTACACGGGCATCAACCGCAAGGTCGGCGAAACCCACGACGGTGGCGCAACCACCGACTGGATGGATCAGGAGAAAGAGCGCGGCATCACCATTACGTCCGCAGCTGTGACCTGTTTCTGGAACAACAACCAGATCAACATCATTGACACCCCGGGTCACGTGGACTTCACCGTTGAGGTGGAGCGCTCCCTGCGCGTGCTCGATGGTGCTGTCGCCGTGTTCGACGGCAAGGAAGGCGTTGAGCCGCAGTCCGAGCAGGTGTGGCGTCAGGCTGCGAAGTACGACGTACCGCGTATCTGCTTCGTCAACAAGATGGACAAGCTGGGTGCAGACTTCTTCTACACCGTCGGCACCATTGTCGACCGCCTCGGCGCTAAGCCGTTGGTAATGCAGATTCCGATCGGCGCTGAGGACGACTTCGACGGCGTCGTCGATCTGCTCGAGATGAAGGCTCTGCAGTGGCCGGGCAAGGTCGAGACCGGCACGCCGCCTCAGATCACCGAGATCCCGGAGGACCTCAAGGAGCTCGCAGAAGAGTACCGCGAGAAGCTTCTCGAGACCGTTGCCGAGTCCGACGAAGAGCTCATGGAGAAGTACTTCGGTGGCGAAGAACTCACCATCGAGGAAATCAAGGGCGCCATCCGCAAGCTCACCGTGAACTCCGAGATCTACCCGGTGTTCTGCGGTACCGCATACCGCAACAAGGGCATCGAGCCGATCCTCGACGCTGTTGTTGACTACCTGCCGAGCCCGCTGGACATCGGCGAGGTGCGTGGCACCTCCGTCGACGGCTCCGAGGAACTCTTCCGTAAGCCGTCCGTCGAAGAGCCGTTCTCCGCACTGGCCTTCAAGATCGCCGTGCACCCGTTCTTCGGCAAGCTCACCTACGTGCGCGTCTACTCCGGCCAGGCTATTCCGGGCGAGCAGATGCTCAACTCCACGAAGTCCAAGAAGGAGCGCGTGGGCAAGCTCTTCCAGATGCACGCGAACAAGGAGAACCCGGTCGAGCACGCAGACGCCGGCAACATCTACGCGTTCATCGGCCTGAAGGAAACTACGACCGGCGACACCCTGTGCAACCCGGATCACCCGATCATCCTCGAGTCCATGGACTTCCCGGACCCGGTTATCCAGGTGGCCATCGAGCCGAAGACCAAAGCTGACCAGGAGAAGCTCGGTACCGCTATTCAGAAGCTTGCTGAAGAGGACCCGACCTTCACCGTCCAGCTCGACGAAGAGACCGGCCAGACCGTCATCGGCGGCATGGGCGAGCTCCACCTCGACGTGCTGGTGGACCGCATGAAGCGCGAGTTCAAGGTTGAGGCAAACATCGGTTCCCCGCAGGTTGCTTACCGCGAGACCATTCGCAAGAAGGTCGAGTCCCTCGACTTCACCCACAAGAAGCAGACCGGTGGTTCGGGCCAGTTCGCAAAGGTCATCGTCACCATCGAGCCGTACAACCCGGATCCGGAGACCCTGGAAGAGGGCGAGTCCGCAACCTACAAGTTCGAGAACGCCGTCACCGGTGGTCGCGTGCCGAAGGAATACATCCCGTCCGTCGACGCTGGTATCCAGGACGCAATGCAGTACGGCTACCTCGCTGGCTACCCGCTGGTGAACATCAAGGCCACCCTCGAGGACGGCGCTTACCACGACGTCGACTCTTCGGAAATGGCGTTTAAGATCGCTGGCTCCCAGGTCCTCAAGGAAGCTGTTGCTAAGGCGAAGCCGGTTCTGCTTGAGCCGGTCATGGCTGTTGAGGTCGTGACCCCGGAGGAGTACATGGGCACCGTTAACGGTGACATCAGCTCCCGCCGTGGCCAGGTCTACGCCATGGAAGATCGCTCCGGCGCAAAGGTCGTCCGTGCGAAGGTGCCGCTGTCCGAGATGTTCGGCTACATCGGCGACCTGCGTTCCTCGACCGCTGGCCGTGCGAACTTCACCATGGTGTTCGACTCCTACGCTGAGGTTCCGCAGAGCGTCGCGCAGGAGATCATCGAGAAGCGCAACGGCAACTAAGCCGCCCTCTCCCGCCAGCTGCGTGCCAGCAGCTGGCGTATAAGGGAGAACCCCTAGCGGGGTAGCGGTCGCGCTGAGGCAACGCAACAACGGGCGTTGTCTGAGCCGGCCGTTACCCTCTAGGTTGGTCCGGGGAATCGGATCGGCCAGTTTGAAAAACGGCCTTTTTGAACCTAGGATCTTGTAACTGGCACATTGTGAAATGGCTCCCGTCGCTATATCCGTTTTGGGCTGTAGCGGTTGGGCGTAAGCAAACCACGTGGCTGCGAAGGTCGTAGCCACCATGAAGTCCAGGAGGACAATCAGTGGCAAAGGAAAAGTTCGAGCGCACTAAGCCGCACGTGAACATCGGCACCATTGGTCACGTCGACCACGGCAAGACCACCACCACCGCTGCGATCACCAAGGTACTGGCAGACCAGTACCCGGAGGAGAACAAGGCCTTCGACTACGCGATGATCGATAAGGCTCCGGAGGAGCGCGAGCGCGGCATTACCATCAACATCTCCCACGTGGAGTACAACACCCCGAAGCGTCACTACGCACACGTCGACGCCCCGGGCCACGCCGACTACATCAAGAACATGATTACCGGCGCTGCTCAGATGGACGGCGCAATCCTCGTGGTTGCTGCTACCGACGGCCCGATGCCGCAGACCCGTGAGCACGTTCTGCTCGCTCGCCAGGTTGGCGTTCCGTACATCCTCGTTGCACTGAACAAGTGCGACATGGTCGACGACGAAGAGATCATCGAGCTCGTCGAGATGGAGGTTCGCGAGCTGCTGGCTGAGCAGGACTACGACGAGGAAGCACCGATCGTCCACATCTCCGCTCTCAAGGCTCTCGAGGGCGATGAGAAGTGGGTTCAGTCCATCGTCGACCTCATGCAGGCTTGCGATGACTCCATCCCGGATCCGGAGCGCGAGACCGACAAGCCGTTCCTGATGCCGATCGAGGACATCTTCACCATTTCCGGCCGCGGCACCGTGGTTACCGGTCGTGTGGAGCGTGGCGTCCTCAACCTCAACGACGAGGTCGAGATCATCGGTATCCGCGAGAAGTCCCAGAAGACCACCGTCACCTCCATCGAGATGTTCAACAAGCTTCTCGACACCGCTGAGGCTGGCGACAACGCTGCACTGCTGCTGCGTGGTCTGAAGCGCGAGGACGTCGAGCGCGGCCAGGTCATCATCAAGCCGGGCGCTTACACCCCGCACACCAAGTTCGAGGGCTCCGTCTACGTGCTGTCCAAGGACGAGGGCGGCCGTCACACCCCGTTCTTCGACAACTACCGTCCGCAGTTCTACTTCCGCACCACCGACGTGACCGGTGTTGTGAAGCTGCCGGAGGGCACCGAGATGGTTATGCCGGGCGACAACGTCGACATGACCGTCGAGCTCATCCAGCCGGTCGCTATGGACGAGGGTCTGCGCTTCGCTATCCGCGAGGGCTCCCGCACCGTCGGCGCTGGCCGCGTTACCAAGATCCTCGACTAATTCGAGTCGATCTGACGTAACCGTCGGATAAACGCCAAGGCCGCCTCTCCCGTTTGGGAGGGGCGGCCTTTTGCATGCCCTGAGGGGGGTTTATGGTCTGAGGTGTGCAGGACCCAACACGTATCCCGAAGATTCTGGCCGCGCTTCAAGAGGTTTGGGAGGGGCAACCAGATTTGAGCCTCGGCCAATTATTTGGGGTATTGGGCAATCGTGGGCTGGGGTGGGACTCAACTGACGCAGAGGCGCTCGCAGTTCTTCAGCAGGTCTCTCAGGAGCATCCTTCGCTTGTCGACGACACCTCCGCCCCCATTACCCTCACCACCGTCGAACCGCACCTTCAGGTTACCTTGGTGGACGGAAATGTGGTGGTGCGAAGCGCGGCGCACCCAGGGCGAATGCCGTCGGTGTGGCGGTATGCGTCGATGCGACGTACCGGTCCGGGGTTACCGCTCGTGGTAACTGATGTGGAGGGGGTGGAACATCGGCTGGGGATTGTCCGTCATTTGAAGCTTTTTACACCGGGAGAGAGTCGTTCGCTGGCGGGATTGCTGCAAGATAGCGTCGGAGGGAACCGATGGTTGGTCGCGCTGGAAGATGGAGCAAGGGCTGTGGTCGGCAGCCGGATCCGTCGTTGGGTACAGGCGCGTCGTGATGTTGACGTGGATACCTTCGCCTGGGCACGCATTCTTCAATGCGAGGCGGGGGCGGACATGACAATCGCCCCAGCCTCCGGCGGGGAGCCGGTGGTGCTGGGGCGAGTTACCGCGGTGTTGCCGCTGGAAGTTCAGGAGGAAGCCTAGACAGCCGCGAAGCCGCGTTTAGGCGGAGATCCTATCGAATTGCAGCTTCCATACGGTATCGATGTCCATGGTGTGGCTTGCGAGCCGGAAATCGTCGTCTGCGGCCTCGATAGCGCGGATGGCGCTTTCCAACGGGTAGTTCGGGTTCGCGGTGACGGTGAACGTGACGGTCGGGCGTTGGCCGACCATAGCGACGCGGCTGTCGGCGCGTTGGACTTCGTCGAGACGCTGGATGGTGTTGCAGGCTGCCTCGGCGACGCGCTGAACGTTGATTACCGTGTCACCGTGCGCGGCATCGGCTGGCACGATGTTGCCGTTGGAGAACGCGCGGGAGCGTAGATTTGCAAGCAAGATCCACAATCCCAACACGGCCAGGACAATAGCGGCGGCGATAAGCGCCTTGGTATACCAGTCCTCGTAGGCGAGGTACGTCACGCGGCTGCGGTCGATGTCGCGGAGGAAATCGCTCAAGTACGGGATTTCCCAGTACTCCGCAATGGGGAATAGGGCCACAACGACCATCAACAGGCCGAGCAGGAACGTGACCAGACGGTTGAAGAAGCTCAATGTTTTGGTCATCGGTGCACCTCCGGGGGACGGACGTCGGATACCTCGGGTGCCGACTGCGCCGTGGTGGTGACTTGTGCCTGAGGCGTTTCCTTAGGCAACACCTTCACGGACACCGCAGGAGGCGCGGCGAGGCTCTTGAGCTCGCTGTTGAGCGATCGCGTGATGCGTTCTTGCATTGCGGGGCCGGAGCCGTCGTCGACAACCTGTACCTTGACCGACTTGCGGGTCGCCTTGGAGCGTACTTGCTCGCCACCGAGGTCGCTGTGAACCGTGTTGGTGGACTTTCGTGCCACATCGACGGGACGGGTCCAGATAGACACTGGGGAGTTCACTCGGACAAACCGGTGCGGGCGGGGTTTGAGCGCAACCACGATGAGCACAAGGCCGACCAAGGCCAGCAGGCACGCAATGATGACGGCGGGGATCTCTGTGGTGAACGAGCCGAGGAACTCAAACGCGCGACCAAACCAGGACTGCTCGGGTGATTCCGACTCGTAGGTGTAGTACCAGAGGTCACGCGCGCCGACACCCGCTAAAGCGATGAGGAGCAGGCTGATGAGGACTGCGATCCAGCGCGATGCAGGGGTGCCTAGCGGTTCGTCGCCGGGGTGTGGCCCGACTGGGCGGGCGCTAGTTGGTTCGGTCATAGTACTTCACCACCGGTTCTATCGTGATCTGCTGAAGTGGCTTCGGCTGTGGGGCCTGTGGGATGACCACGGGCTTCGGAGCCGGGCCGCGCGGGCTTGTTGGGCGCGCACTGGGCTGAATTGTCACCGGCTTGAGCGGCTGCCTATCTACGGTGATATCGCGCAACGGTCGCTGCCACGGCACCTCAACCGGCCGCATGTGCCCGAACGCCTTGACAGCGATCGGGGTGAGGGGCTGCAACGCTGGCAGCGACGGGGCGCGCAGAGCCACGGGGATGGGCGTCTCTGGGGCGAACGGCTCGAGTGGCTCGGGCACGTCAACGCCAGAAACGATGACCGGTTTGGGCGGTTTCGGGGTTCGCACGCTTGGGGGAGTTGGTGTGGTGACGGCACGCATGTCGTCGACAAGCGATCGCGCTTCGATCGGCGCCAGTTCCTCGCGCTCGTTGGTCACGGGGTGCGTGATCTCGGTGGGAGAAACCTGGATGGGCTCTGGGATGATGAAAGCATCGTGGGTCGCAACATCGTCCCAGGTCACACGGGAACCATCGTCGATCGATTCGACGTTAGCAACGGTGACGTTGACGCGGGAGACATCCATCCCTGCGAGGGTGCGGATGTGGGCGATGATGGTGGCGCGCACAGCGTCCGTAATCGCCGCGACGGGCGCGGGGTAGGACGTGGCAATCTCGGCATCGATGGCGACAAGGCCCGTCGTGCGGTCGATGTGTGCCTCGATGCGCGGAAGGCTGCGGCCCGCCAGGCCCGCCAATTTCGCGTCGATGTTGCGGGATCCCGGCACTGTTGAGGCCGCCACTTCCGCCACGCGCTCGATGGTGCGTTCGCTGACGTGGTAGAAGGAAGTGTCCATCAGCTATTGCTCCGGCCGGTTCCGTTGCCGATGATGCTGGCTAGGTCGAGGCGGCCGTCGAGTTGGGCGCCTACTACGCCGCCGAGGATGGTAAACAGCAGCAGCCAGAGTAGGCCGGCCCAGCCACCGAATGTGACGAAGAAGGCAACGATGACGCCGATGATGACGCCGGTCAGTGCCTTGTTGGCAAAGAGATTCATTGTTAAACCACGTTTCGGGTTGTTGTGTGAGGTGCGGGGGCGTAGCCCGTGTTGCTGCTATTGCGCATCGCCGGCGATGACGTCCACGAACTCGGCGTCCGAAGCGCTCAGTGCTGCGGCGCGTACGTCTTCGGCGACCTCGTGGACGTTGCGTCCTGAGGCGACGTCGAAGGTGAAGTGGACTTCGAGGCCCGCTTTGCCGTTGCGTGAGGCAGATCGGATGCCTTCGATGCGTTGGTGCGGCAAGTAGGTTGCGATTTCGCCGAGTCGGCCGCCGTAGAGTTTTGCTACTCCGTTGACGGCGAGTGTGGCGTCGCGGACGCCCTCCGCAACCTCTCGGGTAACGGGGGTGTTGGCCATGATTACTGGATCTGCTGGTTTACAGACTGGTTGACTGCCTGGTAGTTGCCGTCGTCGTAGTTCTCACCTGCGGTCTCCTGCTCCGGCAGGTTGACGTCGTGGACGGTGACATCGACGCGGTCGACGATCAGGCCGGTCATGCGGGTGATGGCGACGGTGATGTTTTCGCGAATGGCGTTTGCAAGCTCGTGGATGGCGACACCGTACTCGGCGATGATGGCAACTGCGACGGATGCGTGGCCGTCCTCGACTGCCACATTGACGCCCTGCTGGACGTTGGTGGAGGAGGTCAGGGACTCGCGGACTGCGCCCCACATGCGGGCTGCGCCGCCGCCGAGGTTGTGGACGCCGGAGACTTCGCGTGCTGCGATGCCGGCGATCTTGCCAACAACGTTGTCGTCGATAACAGTGCTGCCGTGCTCGGTTTCGAGGTTTTCGTTGCGCGGGCGCTGCTTCTCGGTCTCGGTTGCGGTCGAGGTGGTTGCTGGGGTGTTCTTTGCAGTGTTGTTTGCAGCGTTGTTTGCGTTCTGGTCGGCCATGACGGTCCTTTCAACTGTGATGTTCATGTTCCGAGTGCGCCTATATAGATGACGCGCACGGTATGGGAACAAGGGTACACAGGTTGTCGTCGTCAAGCGGGCTTGCGTTGGTGGCAACCTTGTGTTTTAATACGCAGGTTGCCTTGACATGGGTTGACGGAAGTCGGCCGGTGGCTCGGCAAACATGACACCTTCCAGTCGGAAGACCGGTGAAGGGGCCATGGCAAATAAACAGCGGCAGTACGCGAGGGTCACGCACCCTTCCGTGTCTGATACCCGGGCATATTGCTTGTCGACGATGACGTGTCGGCCAACAACGTGCCTTGGCGGAAGCACTGAGCGTCGGCGCGTTTATTGCGCAGGTCTCAACTTCCGGATGTGTCATGACAGTCAGAAAAGACACTGGCGTTGAGCCAAGGGCCCAGCCCGGACAACGTTATAGAGAAACTAGAAGCTACAAACCCCACCGCTTCTCTCTCGTTTCACTTCGTTCAACTTCGAGCGAAGCGAGAGTTGAACGTGGGGATGCGAGGAAGAGGTAAGCGTGGCGGGACAGAAGATCCGCATCAGGCTGAAGGCCTACGATCACGAGGCGATCGACGCATCCGCGAAGAAGATCGTCGAGACGGTCACCCGTACGGGTGCCCGCGTCGTCGGCCCGGTGCCGTTGCCAACCCAGAAGAACGTGTACGCCGTGATTCGTTCTCCCCACAAGTACAAGGATTCTCGCGAGCACTTCGAGATGCGCACTCACAAGCGCCTCATCGACATTCTCGACCCGACGCCGAAGACGGTAGACGCGCTTATGCGCATTGATCTGCCGGCCAGCGTCGACGTGAACATCCAGTAGAGCAATCCCCAACGTAAGTAGTGGAGAACTAACACATGTCTGACAACCAGATCAAGGGCATTCTGGGCAAGAAGCTCGGCATGACCCAGATCTTCGACGAGGAGAACCGCGTTATCCCGGTTACCGTCGTCGAGGCTGGGCCGTGCGTTGTCACCCAGATCCGTACCCCTGAGACCGATGGCTACTCCGCCATCCAGATCGCTTACGGCGACATCGATCCCCGTAAGGCTAAGAAGCCGCAGGCTGGCCACTTTAAGAAGGCTGGCGTCAACCCGCGTCGCTACGTTGCTGAGATCCGCATGGACGACACCTCGGGCTACGAGCTCGGCCAGGAGTTCAATGCAACGATCTTCGAAGGCGACACCTTCGTCGACGTCGCAGGCACCACCAAGGGCCACGGCTACGCCGGTGCCATGAAGCGCCACGGCTTTGCCGGCCAGGGTGCTTCCCACGGTAACCAGGCTGCCCACCGTCGTGTGGGTTCCATCGGCGCCTGCGCGACCCCGGGTCGCGTGTTCAAGGGCACCCGTATGGCTGGCCGCATGGGCGGTAACCGCGTTACCACCCAGAACCTGAAGATTCAACGCATCGACGGCGACAACAACCTCATCCTGATCAAGGGCGCCATCCCTGGCGCAAAGGGTTCCGTTGTTACCGTCAAGACCGCAGTGAAGGGCGGTGCTCACGCATGACGAAGCTGACGCTTGACGTCCACACCGCAGACGGAGCTACCAAGGGTTCCGTCGACCTGCCGGCCGAGTACTTCGACCGCGAGGTATCCGTGGCACTCATGCACCAGGTTGTGAATGCACAGCTTGCTGCTAAGCGCCAGGGCACCCACGCAACGAAGACCCGCGGCATGGTTTCCGGCGGCGGCAAGAAGCCGTTCCGCCAGAAGGGCACCGGTCGCGCCCGTCAGGGTTCGATCCGTGCTCCGCACTACACCGGTGGTGGCATTGTGCATGGTCCGCAGCCGCGTTCCTACGCACAGCGCACCCCAAAGAAGATGATCAAGGCTGCCCTCGCCGGCGCTTTGACCAACCGTGCGCAGAACGAGCGCATCCACATCGTGGAGGATCTCGTCCCGGGCCAGACCCCGTCGACGAAGTCCGCTCGTGCATTCATCGAGCGCCTCACCGACCGCAAGTCGGTCCTGCTGGTGATCGGCCGTGATGATCAGAATTCCCGTCTCTCCGCAAGGAACCTGCCGGGCGTCCAGATCATTGAGCCGGCTCAGCTGAACACCTACGACGTCCTCAACGCTGATGACGTTGTGTTCTCGGTCGAGGCACTCCACACCTTCATCAACCGCGGCGCAGCTGTTGCCGCCGCTGCGGAGGAGGAGAAGTAAATGGCAAAGATCGCTAACCCGCGCGACATCATCATCGCCCCGGTGCTCTCTGAGAAGAGCTACGGCCTGATGGAGCAGAACACGTACACCTTCTACGTGTCCCCGTCCGCGAACAAGACCCAGATCAAGATTGCCGTGGAAGAGATTTTCGGCGTCGACGTCGCTTCGGTGAACACCGTCAACCGTGAGGGCAAGCGCAAGCGCTCCCGCACCGGTTTCGGTAAGCGTAAGGACACCAAGCGCGCCTACGTCACTCTCCGCGAGGGCAGCGACTCCATCGACATCTTCGGCGGTGCGACCGCGTAACCCGCGGCTCGCTGAAGAGACGATAGAAAAGGAACCACTATGGCTATTCGTAAGTACAAGCCGACAACTCCGGGTCGCCGTGCCAGCTCCGTGTCCGCGTTCGACGAGATCACTCGCTCGACCCCGGAAAAGACGCTGCTGCGCCCGCTCCCGAAGAAGGGTGGCCGTAACACCCACGGCCACATCACCACTCGTCACCGCGGCGGCGGCCACAAGCGTCGCTACCGTGTGATCGACTTCCGCCGCTCCGACAAGGACGGCGTGCTGGCAAAGGTTGCTCACATCGAGTACGACCCGAACCGCACCGCGAACATCGCACTGCTGCACTACTACGACGGTGAGAAGCGCTACATCATCGCCCCGAAGGGCCTGAAGCAGGGCACCATCGTCGAGGCTGGCCCGAACGCGGACATCAAGGTTGGAAACAACCTGCCGCTGCGCAACATCCCGACCGGTACGACCATCCACGCTGTGGAGCTCAAGCCGGGCGCAGGCGCAAAGCTGGCTCGTTCCGCTGGCGCGTCCATCCAGCTGCTGGGTAAGGAAGGCAACTACGCAGTTTTGCGTATGCCGTCTTCCGAAATCCGCCGCGTGGACATCCGCTGCCGTGCAACTGTTGGTGAGGTCGGCAACGCTGACCAGATCAACATCCGTTGGGGCAAGGCTGGTCGTATGCGCTGGAAGGGCTGGCGCCCGACCGTGCGTGGTGTGGTTATGAACCCGGTCGACCACCCGCACGGTGGTGGCGAGGGCAAGACCTCCGGTGGTCGTCACCCGGTCTCGCCGTGGGGCCAGAAGGAAGGCCGCACCCGCAACCCGAACCGCTATTCCAACAACATGATCGTGCGACGTCGTCGCTCGAAGAAGCGCTAAGAGGAGGTAAACAGACATGCCACGTAGCCTTAAGAAGGGCCCGTTCGTCGACGAGCACCTCCTCAACAAGGTGGATGCTCAGAACGAGGCAGGCACCAAGCAGGTCATCAAGACCTGGTCGCGCCGTTCGACCATTCTCCCCGATTTCATCGGTCACACTTTCGCCGTCCACGACGGTCGTAAGCACGTGCCGGTGTTCGTGGACGAGTCCATGGTTGGCCACAAGCTCGGCGAGTTTGCACCGACCAAGACCTTTAAGGGTCACGTCAAGGAACAGAAGGGACGTCGATAAGCAATGGCTGACACCATCACCACTGCATCCGCGACTGCCAAGTTCGTTCGCGTCTCTCCGATGAAGGCACGCCGCGTGCTTGCTCTCATCCGCAACAAGTCGGTTGCTGAGGCACTCGCCATCCTGAAGTACGCCCCGCAGGGTGCGTCCAAGGACGTTGCAAAGGTTGTTGCTTCCGCAGCAGCCAACGCGGAGAACAACTTCGGCCTGGATCCGCGCACGCTCGTCATTGCCGAGTGCTACGCAAACGAGGGCCCGACCATGCGTCGTTTCCAGCCGCGTGCACAGGGTCGCGCATTCCAGATCCGGAAGCGCACCTCTCACATCACCGTTGTTGTCGAGTCCAAGGAAGGGGCCAAGTAATGGGCCAGAAGATTCACCCACACGGCCTGCGCCTGGGTATCACTTCCGACTGGAAGTCCCACTGGTACGCCGACAAGAACTACGCCGAGTACGTCGCTGAGGACATCAAGGTCCGCGAGTGGCTCGAGAAGAACCTCGAGCGCGCTGGCATCTCCGATGTTGTCATCGAGCGCACCCGCGACCGCGTCCGTGTGGACATCCACACCGCACGTCCGGGCATTGTCATCGGCCGTCGCGGCGCTGAGGCTGACCGTATTCGCCGTGAGCTGGAGAAGCTGACCGGCAAGATGGTTGCACTGAACATCCTCGAGGTGAAGAACGTCGATGCAGACGCCACCCTGGTTGCTCAGTCCATCGCCGAGCAGCTGGTCAACCGTGTCGCGTTCCGTCGCGCCATGCGTAAGGCCATCCAGTCCGCTATGCGTAACCCGCAGGTCAAGGGCATCAAGGTTATGACGTCCGGCCGTCTCGGCGGCGCGGAAATGTCCCGTGTCGAGCGCTACCACGAGGGTCGCGTTCCGCTGCACACGCTGCGCGCGGAGATCGACTACGGCACTGCAGAAGCACACACCACCTTCGGCGTCATTGGCGTCAAGGTGTGGATCTACAAGGGCGACGTCGTCGGTGGCGTCCGCGAGTCTGAGCTCAATGCACCGAGCAACGATCGTCGTGGACGTGGCGACCGTCGCCCGCGCCGCGGCGGCCAGCGTCGCCGGGCGGCAGAGCAGAAGAAGGAGGGCTAATTCATGCTCATCCCTAAGCGCGTGAAATACCGCCGCCAGCACCGCCCGACCCGTTCTGGCGTGTCCAAGGGTGGCAACCAGATCAACTTCGGCGACTACGGCCTGCAGGCCCTCGAGCCGGCGTACATCACGAACCGCCAGATCGAGTCTGCCCGTATTGCTATCAACCGCCACGTCAAGCGTGGTGGCAAGGTCTGGATCAACATCTTCCCGGATCGTCCGCTGACCCAGAAGCCGCTCGGCGTGCGTATGGGTTCCGGTAAGGGCCCGGTGGAGAAGTGGGTGGCCAACGTCAAGCCTGGCCGCATCCTGTTCGAAATGTCCTACCCCAACGAGGAAACTGCCATTGAGGCGCTGCGCCGTGCAGGCGCGAAGCTGCCGTGCAAGGTCCGCGTCATCAAGAAGGAGGACCAGTTCTAATGGCTAACGGTACCCCCGCATCTGAGTTCCGCGAGCTCAACGACGACGAGCTGAAGGGCCGCCTCAACGAGGCGAAGGAAGAGCTGTTCAACCTGCGCTTCCAGCTTGCAACCGGCCAGCTGACCAACAACCGCCGCATCTCCACCGTGAAGCGCGACATCGCTCGCATCTACACGGTGCTGCGCGAGCGTGAGCTTGGTCTGTCCGTCGTCCCGGAGTCCACGGGAGCTGAGGCATAACCATGAGTGAGGCAAACGTGACTGAGAACACCAAGGACAAGGCCGTGCAGAAGCGCCGCCGTGGCTACGTCGTGTCCGACAAGATGGACAAGACGATCGTCGTCGAGGTTGAGGACCGCAAGTCCCACGCCCTCTACGGCAAGATCGTGCGTACCACGAAGCGCGTCAAGGCTCACGACGAGAACAACACCGCTGGTGTTGGCGATCTCGTCCACATCGAGGAGACGCGTCCGCTGTCGAAGGACAAGCACTTCCGTCTCGTCGACATCATCGAGAAGGCTCGCTAAAAGCTAGTCGCTTCTCGACGACTCCACCGCCCCGGGTTGGCTACCAACCCGGGGCGGTTTTTGCGTTTTCAACTTTTTCTGCGCCCTTACACAAGGGTACGATTTCCCGCATGTGTGGAATCGTTGGATATGTAGGCGCAAACGCGACAACGCGTGACGCGAAAGACGTAATCATCGATGGTCTTCGCCGCCTCGAATACCGCGGGTACGACTCCGCAGGTGTTGCGGTGGTGAACGACCAGTCGATCGAATGCCGGAAGAAGGCCGGCAAGGTAGCGGATCTCGAAGCGGAGATTGCTAACAACCCCATCGCAGCATCGAACCTGGGCATCGGGCATACCCGGTGGGCGACCCACGGCGGTCCGACGGATGCGAATGCTCACCCGCATGTGGTGGGAGATGGCCGTATGGCAGTGGTGCACAACGGCATCATCGAGAACTTTTCGCATTTGAAGGCTGAGCTCGCAGAGAAGGGCTACACCTTCAAGTCTGAAACCGATACTGAGGTTGCTGGCACGCTGCTGCTGGATATCTACAACACGGAAGCGGACGGGGATCTGACCCGTGCGATGCAGTTGGCAGCGAACCGTCTGGAGGGCGCGTTCACCCTGCTCGCCATCCACCCGGACCATCCAGACCGCATTGTTGCGGCGCGTTGGAACTCCCCGCTGGTGATCGGTGTAGGCGAGGGCGAGAACTTCCTGAGCTCCGACGTCGCTGGCTTCATTGAGTTCACCCGTGACGCGGTGGAGATGGACAACGGCCAGATTGTGACGTTGACGGCTGATGGCTACGACGTGATTGACTTCGACGGCACCCCCGCCGAGGCGAAGCCGTTCAAGGTTGAGTGGGATGTCACCGCTGCGGAGAAGGGTGGCTACAACTCCTTCATGGAGAAGGAGATCCATGATCAGCCGGGTGCCGTCCGCGACACGCTTTACGGTCGCTTCGACGAAGATGGCAAGTTGATGTTGGACGAGTTGCGTATCGACGAATCCGTGCTGCGCTCCATCAACAAAATCATCATCGTCGCTTGCGGTACTGCGTCGTACGCGGGCCAGGTGGCGCGTTACGCCATCGAACACTGGTGCCGTATCCCGACGGAAGTGGAGCTCGCCCACGAGTTCCGCTACCGCGACCCGATTGTCAACGAGCAGACTCTCGTCGTTGCCGTTTCCCAGTCCGGAGAGACCATGGACACGCTGATGGCTGTCCGTCACGCACGTGAGCAGGGCGCGAAGGTCGTCGCTATCTGCAACACCGTGGGCTCCTCGATCCCGCGTGAGGCGGATGCGTCGCTGTACACCTACGCAGGCCCGGAGATCGCTGTGGCGTCGACGAAGGCGTTCATCTCCCAGATTGTCGCGGCGTACCTGCTGGCGCTGTACCTGGCGCAGGTGCGTGGCAACAAGTACGCCGATGAGATCCGTCAGATCATCGGCGAGCTGGAGCTGATGCCGGAGAAGATCCAGCGCGTGCTGGACAACGAAAACCAGGTCAAGCAGTTGGGCCAGGATATGGCGGATGCAAAGTCCGTGCTCTTCCTTGGCCGCCACGTCGGCTTCCCGGTCGCCCTCGAGGGCGCGCTGAAGCTCAAGGAGGTTGCTTATTTGCACTCCGAGGGCTTCGCTGCAGGCGAGTTGAAGCACGGCCCGATCGCGCTGGTCGAAGAAGGCCAGCCGGTGTTCGTCATCGTGCCGTCGAAGAAGTCGCGCCACAACCTGCACGCCAAGGTCGTCTCCAACATCCAAGAGGTGCGCGCCCGTGGTGCCGTGACCATCGTGATCGCGGAAGAGGGCGACACGGATGTGGAGCAGTTTGCCAACCACATCATCCGCATCCCGGAGTCTCCGGGTCTGCTGCAGCCGCTCTTGGCGACGATCCCGTTGCAGATCTTCGCCTGCGCCGTCGCAGAAGCACGTGGCCTGAACGTGGACCAGCCGCGTAATCTGGCCAAGTCTGTCACGGTGGAGTAGAAGTTACCGACCGCGCCAGGGCGCCCCGGGATTGGCGCTGCGGTACGCCATCATCTGGTGGAAGATCTCCGCAGCACCAGCCCGCTGCCCCTGTGTCGCGCTGAGCGTACCCGTGTTGTCAGGCAACGCATCAGGCGCGAATACTCCCGGGGTGAGGACCTCTGCCAGAAATGAGGGGTCAGCCGTCGCTGCGCCGACGTAGCGGGCGGCGTGGGCTTCTGCGGCGTCGATGCGTGTCCAGTCGACTGCCCAACCGGAAGCACGCAGCATTTGATCGAAGAAGAAGCGTTGGGTCCGCGAATTACCGTCCCGGAACGGGTGCACGATTGTCAATTCGCTCCAATGGTCCGCGACGGTGTTTACCGCAGCAGACTTGTCATCGCAGGAGACCGGCAGTTTCGCGATCCGACCCATCACTCGGTCGAGTTCAGCCTCAACGTATCGCGCTCGACACATCGCCATGCCCATCGCACCGACTTCCTCGGTGCGGATCTGGCCCGCCCAGGGGTAAATGTCCTGCATGAGGTAGTGGTGTGTGGACTGTAGGGATTCACGTGTGAATTCGGTCAGCAGTGGGCCGTTTTCGAGCTCGCCGAGTCGTTGAAGCGCGAGGTTGCCAGCGATGCGGTCCAGCACAACCGGGTCTGTTAGCCCGAATAGGTTTTCCGGGGCCTCGTTGCTTCGTCGTGCCATGGCGTTTAGACAGCTCCGGTGATACGTTGCCGCAGTTCACGTGCACGAGGCGTGTTTCCCAGGCCTTCCCTTTCGAGCACCTGTAGCACGGCCTCGTCGGCCGAGATATCTCCTCGCAGCTGTCGTCGCAGAAGCGCCTCGTCCTCTGCGGACATGGGTTGGCCCGCCATGATCATCGAGGCATTCACGGCGGCGACCTTCTGATCTTCGTTGCGCGGGTCAGTCATGCAGGTGATTCTAGCGGTTCGGCGAGGCGGTAGAGCTGGTGGAAGTGGTGCACCGGCCCGTGACCCTGGCCCACCTCGAGGTCGTCGGCGTGGGCGATGGCTTCGTGGAGCCAGGCGGAAGCCCACTCGACGGCGGCGGGGGCGTCGTCGAGAACAAGCCGGGTTGCAAGGGCTGCGGAGAGGGAACAGCCGGTGCCGTGGGTGTTTTTTGTGCGCACGCGGGGTACGTCCGCGATGTGGGTGTCGCCGTCGGGGGTGATCAGCGCGTTGGAGGCGTGGTCGCCGGTGAGGTGCCCGCCTTTGACCAGGACGGACACGTTCGCATCTGCTGCGTATCGACGACCCTGGGAAACCGCTTCGTCGAATGTGGTGGCGGGGGTGTCGTCGCAAAGCACTGCGAGCTCGGGGATGTTCGGGGTGACCACGGTGGCGTGCTCACGAACGAGGGTGCGCAGGGCGTCTTCGGCATCCTCGGTGAGGAGGCGATCGCCGGAGGTGGCGACCATGACGGGATCGACAACAACGACGGGGACGGAGTGCTGGGCGAGGAATTCGGAGACGGTGCGGGTGGTGACGGTGTCGCCAAGCATGCCGATCTTCACGGCGTCGACTGTGACGTCGTCGAACACGGAATCCAACTGCGCGCGCAAGAACGACTGGGGTGGGGTGTGGATCTCGCGCACACCTTGTGTGTTCTGGGCGACCAGCGCGGTGACCACGCACATGCCGTAGCCACCTGCGGCGGCGATGGACTTCAGATCAGCTTGAATGCCGGCACCGCCTGTGGGGTCGGTGCCGGCAATGGAGAGAACTCTTGGGATGCGTGCCATAGGCACTGACGCTACCCGGAACTACCCAGCGGCGAGGGCGATGCGCTCGGCAAAACGGGAATAGTCCTCGCGGATGGCCAACAGCGGCTGGGACACAGCAGTTTCGGAGGCTGCGGCCACCTCTTTTTGGATGGCGTTGCGGGTGCGTCGCTTCACCCCAGAGCCCAGCACGCCGCCGAAGGCCGCGGATATCAATCCGATGATTACACCGGTGAGTAAGCCAGCCATGATCAGCAGGGTAGGAATCGGCCAGCCTTCTACATCCGGTACCAGATCGGTGCCGAGCAGCGGTGTGAGCACGCCCGGCACGAAGGCGACCAGCAGGTACCACAGCACGCCGATCAGGGCGGCGAGCAGCGCAAACCACTGGAAGATGGTCAGCACTGCCCAGCCCTTGGACGGCTCCGCGGGCAGTTTCGCACGGGCCACAGCGCGGTCCAGTTCGGCGGGAAGGCCGGTGGAGATCTCCTCGGACCGGTCCGCCACGGCCGCAGCCCACTCGTGTGGCAGCCCTTCGCCAACGGCGGTGGCGTAATCGCGAAGACCCGAGTTGGCTACGGCTTTGGAGGCGGCGTCGAGTTCCGGCATGGAGGTGCGGTGCACGCCCAGTTCGTCGGGATCCTCGCGCAGCCCTAAGCGACGAAGCGGGTCGGGTTTGAAGCGGGTGATCCAGGAGGTCAGCAGCCAGCCGGTGCGTTGGCGCAGGCGTTTGCGGTAGGCGGCAGCGGTGATGCCCGCGATGCGTTCTGCACCCGCGGCCTCGGTCAGTGCGGTGTCGAGGTCACGCTTGGCGTGCTTGTCCACACCACCGGCACCCTTCGTTCCAGCGTATGGGGCGGCAACGGAGGCGATGTCGGCCTCGATGCGGGCAGTCTGCGCATTGTGGGCCTTTGCCACGCGCGCGATCGCGCCGCGCAGGTCTTCGATACCAGCGCCGGTCAGGGTGGAGGTGGGGATGACATGGACGTTGGTCAGGCCGTCGTCGAGAAGCAGGCCCACGTAGGAGCCAGCTACGGTGTCCACGTCGCGCTCCGCCAAAAGGTCGGCTTTGTTCAGCACTGCCAGTGTGACCGCGGAGTGGTTCGCGTGCGGGCGGATGAACTGGTCATGGATGACACTGTCGGCGTACTTCTCGGGGTCGGACACCCACACGAGCACGTCGACCTGGCCGGCGAGGCGTTCGGCGATGACGCGGTTGGAGGCCTCTACCGAGTCGAAGTCGGGAAGATCCAGCAGGATCAGCGGGCCAGCATTTTTGGCAAACTCGCCTTGGCGCTCGCGGCGGTCTTCCACGCCGAGCCAGTCCAGGAGTTCCTCAGAGCCTTCCGGCTGCCAGATCGCGGCCAGGGGAGAGGACGTGGTTGGGCGGCGCGCCGCTGCCTTGCCCAGGTCCTCGCCGACAACGGCGTTGAACAGCGACGTCTTGCCGGAGCCGGTCGCGCCGAAAAAGCCCACGACGGTGTGCTCAGCGGACAGGGCGCGACGCTCGGCGCCAGCCTTGGCCACGCGTTCTAGGCGTTCGCGTTGCTCGCCGGACAGGTACGGTGCACCAATTTCGGCAGCGTCCTCGAGCGCGCTCAGCCGTTTGCTCAGCCCAATCTTTTTGCTAAACAGCGCCATTGTCGGACCCCTTTCGGAAGTTGCCGCGAAGCTGGTCAAACAGGCCACGCAGGGCGCTGTTGTTCAGGTCGTCGTTGGGGGTGTCGTCGATACGCGCGGGCACTTGCTTGTCGACGACCCCCAGCAGCTTCGCATCCACCGCCCGGCGAGCCTGCTGGGAGGCATCGCGGATCTGCTCGGCCGTTGCGCCTTCGAGCAACGGGTCGGTGAACACGTGGTAGCGGTCGCGCTCGGCAGCAAAGAGTTCGCCAAGGCGCTCGTTGAGGTCGTTGCGGGCCTGAGTGACCATGCGGCGCACCGTGTCTTCGCCGAAGATGGTCTCCAAAAGTTTCTGGCCAAGTACCGCAGAACCGCCCGCGATGGCCACCTCGCCGCCAGTCAAACCTGCGGTGGAGGCGAACACTGTAAGCATGAGTGCCACGGTGACCACGTTGAGCCCAAAGGACATGAGACGGGCGCGCTGACGCTTATCGCCAGCAGTGTCCTGGATGTGTCCGACGAGTTCTTGCTGCCAGTCTCGCACCAGTTTCGCCGCCTGTTCGGAAATGTCGGCGCTGGCGCGTGCGAGCGCCGGGTCGGCGTCGGTGCGCAGCTCAGGCGCGACCGCACCGGTATGCGCCCAGGCGCGCGATGCTGCGGATTCAGCAGCATCGACGATGACTGCGTGCAGACCGGACTCGATCTCGGTCTCCACCTCACGCAGGGGAGCGGGCTGACCGGTGAAGAAACTGCCCACCTTATCTATTGCGCTGCTGAACCAGCGCTCGAAGCCACGGAACACGTCAGAGGTACCGATGACGTCCTGCCAGCGGTCCATGACCTCGGAGCGCAGCAACTGTCCGTCGGAAGTCGCGTCGATGACCTGACGGTTGGCGGTGGTGTAAAACTCGTGGATCGATGCGTCGAGCTGGTTGGCAAACGCCTCCTGACGCTCACGGCGGCCGACCAAGGTATCCACTCGATCAAGCGCAGTCTGAACCGCGCCGGCCACAGTCTTGCCAGCCACGTCGCGCCGGGCGACGGTGTCCTCGGCGAGCGTGGTCAGGTAATCGCGCAGTGAAGCGACAAGGTCTTCGGCGAGAAACTCCCCGGACTCTCCAGACTTCTCCGCGCCAAGGTCCGCGACGAACGGCACAGTAAAGACTGTTGCGTCGTGCAAGCCAGCCTCATTCATCATGCGGCGCAGATCGTCCGGCACGGTTTCGGCAGCCTTTTCGTCCAGGCGGTTGAGGACCACCACAACCTCAATGCCGCGGCCAGCGGCGTCGTGGAGGAAGTTCCACACAAGTTGATCGGCGTAGCGCGCCGGGGTGGTGACGAACACCCACAGATCCGCAGCCGCAAGGAGCTGACTTGCCAGGGCGCGGTTTTTGTCGTCGATGGAGTCGAAATCGGGGGCGTCGAGAAGCGCAAGGCCCTCGGGCACGCTTTGCGTATCCACGACTCGAAGTGTCGTCGACTGCTCGTTGCCCTCACCGTGCGAACGAGTCAGGCCGGGGAGAACCTGTGGGGAGTTAAACCAATCAGCATCCGCGGGGTTTGCCACAAGCACAGGTTGCCGGGTGGTGGGGCGGATAACGCCTGGGTTGGAAACCCGCTCGCGCAGCAATGCATTGACAAGCGTGGACTTACCAGAGCCGGTGGAGCCGCCGATCACGGCGAGCAGCGGCGCGTCCAGGTTGGCGAGGCGGGGCAGGACATAGTCGTCGAGCTGGTTGACAATTGCGCGGGCCTCTGGGGCTGCATCAATAGGTAAGGCAGTGTCCGCGAGGGCTTCGCGAACACTGCGAACAGCTTCGAGGACGTCAGGTGTCTGGGTACTCACCCGTCTCATTTTGGCAGAGACGCCCAAGGTGAGGGGAGTTAGTCCTTGTTGGTTAGTCCTTGTAACCGGTCTTGGTCAGGTTCAGCCATCCGTAGAGGCCGCCCATGATGAACCCGCCGCCGACGAAGTTGCCCAGCCAGACGACCACCCAGTTGCGGATGACGTTCCAATTGGTGAAGCCTTCGATGGTTTCAGGGCCGAGCGTAAACCCGCCCAGGCTGGTGAGGATGAAGTTCGCGATGGAGTGCTCGTAGCTCATGGTGGCAAACGACGGGATGATCAGGATGACACCCCACAGCTTCGCGCTGAAGTCCTTGCCGGCCTGGGTGGCCAGCATGAAGGCGATGTTGACCACGACGTTTGCCAGGATCGCTTCAACGAACAGGGTGGAACTGGATTTTTGCAGCTTGGCGACGAGCAAATCGTGGAGGAATCCGTCCACCTCGACCATCTGGCCCATGGTGGTCCGGGAAATCAGCCATGAAATCGCCACTGCACCAATGAGGTTGAACACGGTGACAAAGAAGACGAGGAGGAACCCGCGGGTGATGGTGTTGAGCCTATGGATGGCGCCATAGGTCATGAACATCATGTCACCTGTGGCGAGTTCGCCTTGCAAGACGATGATGATGTACAGCGTTGACGCGAAGATGGCGCCGAAGGCGTATTTGCCCCAGCCGGGGGCGTAGCCGTCGAGTAGTTGTGCCGTGGATGCGGCGAATGCCGTCATGATGCCCAGGTACACGCCCGCGAGCACGGAGCGCGTGGCAAATCGGGCAGGTTCTGTCGAGAACAGATCGACCTTATTCTTGATTGCCTCGGGGGCAGCTTCGTAGAAACTCACGCCCTCCAATGTACAAGAGGTACTACCTTAAAAGGAAATGTGGTAATATCTATTCGGCGATTGGAAAGCTTTGGGAAATCGTGAAAGAAAATGAGAATTCTGCCAAAAACTGTAAAACGTCACGGTAATGTTCGGTGGGCAAGGTCGTTCAAGCTGCGGCCGATGCCTACCGTTCATTAAGAAAATTGGAGACTCACATGAAGCTTCGTCGTCTTGTTGCTGCGGCGGCCGTCGCAACCACCGTTGCTGTTGCTGCTCCGGCTGCTACCGCTCAGCCTGCTCCGGAACCGCTGAACCGTGTTCTGTACGAGATTTACAAGGTCGGTGGCTGGGAAGCCCAGAACATCATTCTGCTGCCGGCAGCGCTTTCTTCGCTGAACGTTGTCATCTCGATCATTCAGTCCATCGTCACTGCTGCTAAGTAAGCCGCGACACGTACACACCTCTCCTGAAAGGAAACGAACATGAAGTTCCGTCGTCTCGCCGCTGTTGCTCTTGCGGCATCTGTTGCAATCGGTGCTGGTGCTCCTGTCGCTGAGGCTGCTACCTACCCGGAGCCGCTCAACCAGGTCATCAATGAGATGCGCGCTCTCGGTGGCCCGCTGGCCCCGAACCTGCTGCTGGTTCCAGCTGCCCTGTCTTCCGTGGGCTGGATCATCACCATCCTGTCGCTCACTGGTGTGCTCGGCCTCGGCGCTGTTGCTGCCAGCGTCGCTTAACATTGCGCTAACGCTGCGGCACACTCATCGTCTCACCCCTAAGTTTCGGGGTGGGGCGATTTTTGTTTCTTCAGGCGACACGATTTAGCGGCAATTTGGGGGATCGGCGCTGCTCATGGTTAAATACTCCAGTTGTCTACTGCTGGTCGGGCGTGACACGCGTTTCCGAGTGGAGCGTCCGAGACCCTTCGACCAGACTGCGCTCTCCTCGTGTGCGAGGGACGAGCGCACGAGGTTCGTCGATAAGCAATAGGCCGCAAGAACATTGACCACGTGCGTTCAGGACGGAAATCTGGCGCACATTGACCCAGGTCAGGAGACCAACTGTGATTCAGAAGGAATCGCGTCTGAAGGTCGCCGACAACACGGGTGCACGCGAACTGCTGTGCATCCGCGTTCTCGGCGGTTCCGTTCGACGCTTCGCCGGCATCGGCGACACGATCGTCGCCACCGTGAAGGAAGCTGCTCCGGGCGGCAACGTCAAGGAAGGCGAGGTTGTTAAGGCTGTCATCGTCCGTGCGAAGAAGGAGACCCGTCGTCCGGACGGCTCCTACATCTCGTTCGACGAGAACGCTGCTGTCGTCATCAAGAACGACACCGAGCCGCGCGGTACCCGCATCTTCGGCCCGGTTGCTCGTGAGCTCCGCGACAAGCGCTTCATGAAGATTGTGTCTCTCGCACCGGAGGTGATCTAAGTATGAAGATCAAGAAGGGCGATATGGTGCAGGTCATCGCCGGCAAGGATAAGGGTGCTCAGGGTCGCGTCATTGAGGCGTACCCGCAGCGCGACAAGGTCCTCGTCGAGGGTGTTAACCGCATCAAGAAGCACGTCGCAAACTCCTACAACGAGCGCGGCGCCGAGTCCGGCGGCATCGTCAGCCAGGAAGCTCCGATCCACGTGTCCAACGTGATGATCCTGGACTCCGACGGCAAGCCGACCCGCGTGGGCTACCGCTTCGACGAGAACGGCAAGAAGGTCCGCGTGGCTAAGTCGAACGGGAAGGACATCTAATGGCTGAGAACATTCAGAACTACACCCCGCGCCTGAAGTCCCGCTACCAGGACGAGATCCGCACCAAGCTGAACGAGCAGTTCAACTACGACAACGTCATGCAGATCCCGGGCCTGACCAAGATTGTTGTGAACATGGGTGTGGGCGACGCTGCCCGCGACTCCAAGGTGATCAACGGCGCACTCGAGGACCTCACCGCGATCACCGGCCAGAAGCCGCAGCTGCGTCGCGCGAAGAAGTCCATCGCTAACTTCAAGCTCCGTGAGGGCATGCCGATCGGCGCAAAGGTCACCCTGCGCGGCGACCGTATGTGGGAGTTCCTCGACCGTATGCTGACGGTTGCTCTCCCGCGTATTCGCGACTTCCGTGGCCTGAACGACAAGCAGTTCGACGGCAACGGTAACTACACCTTCGGCCTGTCCGAGCAGACCATGTTCTACGAAATCGACATCGACAAGATCGATCGCGTTCGCGGCATGGACATCACGCTCGTGACCACCGCTGGTAGCGACGACGAGGGTCGCGCACTGCTGACGCACCTCGGCTTCCCGTTCGCTGACAAGGACGGCAAGATGAAGCGCGCATAAGCGTTCGCTTGACGACGACACCCCTGCACCCGGTTTCTATACCGCGGTCGCAGGGGTTTTGTCGTATTGGAAAAGCATGAAAGAAAGCTTGCGTGAAGCTGGCTATAGGTGGTTATGATGTCCGCTGTATTAAATACATTGTTTGGCATCCATAATAGGGGAACCCCCATGAGTTACTTCTCCCGAAGCGCAATTATCGCGCCTAAGGAATTCAATCGCTGGCTAATTGTCCCTGCGGCACTCGCCATCCACCTCTCTATCGGCCAGGTCTACGGGTTCTCCGTGTTCAAGAAGCCAATGATGGAGCACTTCGGTGTCGGCGAAGTTGCTGTGGGCTGGATCTTCTCGTTGGCAATCGGCATGCTCGGCATCTCGTCCGCGCTGTTCGGTTCCTGGGTCGAGCGAGTCGGCCCACGCGCGTCCATGGCAGTTTCCGGCGTGCTGTGGGTGACAGGCTTCCTCGTTGCCACCCTGGGTGTCACCACCGGAAACTTGTGGCTGGTGTACTTCGGCTACGGCTTTATCGGCGGCATCGGTTTGGGCATCGGATACATCTCGCCGGTGTCCACGCTGATGAAGTGGTTCCCGGATCGCCCCGGTCTGGCTACGGGCCTTGCGATCATGGGCTTCGGCGGCGGCGCACTGATTGCCTCGCCGGCGTCGAACCGCCTCATGGAGTTCTACGGCGGCGGTGCGGACATCGCCAACCGCGCCGCGGGCATCCAACCCACCTTTGTCACCCTTGGCGTCGTGTATCTCGTCGTCATCGCTATGGGCGCGTACTGCATCCGCATGCCGCACCCGGATTGGACCCCGTCGGGCGAAGCGAAGCAGGGGCGCAAACCTTCCAAGGTTGCCATCGTCGGTGCAAATGTTAGCGCCAACAACGCCATTCGAACCCCGCAGTTCTGGTGCCTGTGGGTGATCCTGTTCTGCAACATCACCGCGGGTATCGGCGTGCTGGAGAATGCGGCACCGATGATTCAGGACTACTTCCCGGCACTGACCGCGGCGGCCGCCGCAGGCTTTGTTGGCTTGCTGTCGCTGGCGAACATGGCTGGCCGTTTCGTCTGGTCGTCGGTTTCTGACGTCATTGGCCGCAAGAACATCTACATGGTGTACCTGGGTATCGGGTTGGCTTTCTACTTCATCTTCGCCAGGTTCGGCCACGCCAACATCGCGCTGTTTGTGATCTGCGCACTGGTGTTGCTGTCCTTCTACGGGGGTGGCTTTGCCAGTATCCCGGCCTACCTGCGCGACCTATTCGGTGTCTACCAGGTCGGCGCTATCCACGGCCGCCTGCTTACCGCATGGTCGGCAGCAGGTGTAGCTGGCCCGCTGATCATCAACATGGTCGTGGAGCGCCAGGCCGCCAACGGCGGCGAAGGCCCGGACCTTTACCGCCTGTCGCTATACGTCATGTGCTGCCTGCTTGCAGTTGGCCTGATCGCCAACATCCTTGTATGCCCGGTGGCGTCGAAGTGGTTCGAAGACCAAGACACCGTTCAGGCGAAGATCGAGGCAGATCGCGCCTCCGCGCTTGAGGGCGCTGGTGCCGGTCAGGCACGTGGGGCTTCCGCGGGCCAGATCCACAAGATTGTCGCAATCATTCTGGCGGCAATCATCGCTGGACTGCTTATCTACGGTCTGTGGGCCACTGCCGCGAAGGCTGCTGGCATGTTCATTGGCTAAGCGCCCGAGTACACGCTGAAGCGCTCGTCGGTAATTGCGCCGACGAGCGCTGTATTTGTTTCGCGGGCCAATTCCACCGCCATCGACGTGACGTCGCGTGTGGTGGCGACAATGCCGAAGCCGGCCGCTGCTGCAGCACGCATCATTTCAAACGTCACGCGCGTATCCACTGCGAGGGTGAGGTTGTGGGCGGGCAGGGTGTCGTCGAGAAGCAAACGCCCAGCGATCTTCTGTACCGCGTTGACAGCGTCGATGTCTTGACGCGCGGTCTCGCCAGCGAGCGCGGTGGGTAGGTCGCGACGACGCGCCTGGTTGAGACGTTCTGGGAAGGCGAAGATCGCATCCTGATCAATAGGGGCGAACTCGCTGCGCACGTTCAGGCGGACCGCCAACTCCCGTACGCGCTGCTCGGCAGAAATACCACAGGACTGGGATGGGATTGGGTCGATGAACTGCGGTGCAGCAGGGTAGGAAAGCTCGATATCGAGCAGGTTGTAGGTGTTTTCGCCGCCGATGGCACCTTCGCAATAGCGAGCGGTAATGACGTCTTTAGGGGTGGTAATGAGGCCCTGCGTCAGGAGCACACCGTGGGCGAGTTCGATGTCGTGGCCCGGGGTGCGAAACAACTGAGCGACCTCTCGGCCACCGGCGCGCACCTCGAGTGGTTCTTCCACTTCCACTTGGCCCGCGCGCGTGTCGCGGGTGCCGCTAGCGGAAATCTTTGTGACGGCGAAACTGCGCTTGGTCCTGCTCATTGCAACGATGCTAGCGCTTAGGGTGCAAGCGGGACGGAGGGGTGTCGTCGCAGCGCTACAACCTGCGCAAAGAGAAGTTATCCACAGGGCGGAAATTGCAAATTCCACAAGCTGAAACGGACATGTCGTGCGAGTTCGTTATAACTACAGGCACACATCCAAACAGCAATGGGGAAGGGGTGGGTGCGTCAGATGCGTACCGAGGAAAAGATCAAACAACGAGTACAAAAACTACTCAATCAAGCCAACGACAGGGAAGGGACACCGGAGGGTGACGCGTTCTATGCCCGAGCATTCGAGCTGATGGCACAGTACGGCTACGACGAGCGCGATCTTGCAAGTCCCGATGCTGGCGACAACGTAGGCCACCGCGCCTACACGTTCCGTGGCGCCTACACCGATATGCAGGCAACGCTGCTGCACTCCATCGCGAGGTCGTTGCACTGTACGGGGTTTACGCAGCGGGTGTATAACTCCACGCGCGTCAAGGACGCAGACCTTTTTGGTTTACAGCGGCACCTCGACCGGGTGGACATGCTCTACGCGCTGTTGTTGCCGGTGATGCTTGCAGAATCACAAAAGATCCGCGCCACAAACTTCGGTGAATCGGTGGTCGTGATGCGTCGGTCGTTTATGCAGGGGTTCGCGACAAGCATCGGCAAACGTCTGATGAAAGCAGAAGAGGGCGCAGCACGTGTGGATAGCGAATATGCGCTTGTGCTTGTCGACGACGCCGCAAAGGCCGAGCAAGCCCGCTCCAAATTTGCCGAAGAGCAGGGCTTTGTGCTCTCCGCGCACCAAACCAACCGCTCGTTCGACCCAGGTGCGTACCTCAGCGGACACGCCGCGGGAGAGAATTCAGACCTCGGCCAAACACGGGTGAAGTCCAGGGCGGCGCTGCCGTTCTGATGAATTCGGTGTCGGGAGATGCTGTCGGGGGCTAGGTGTCGTCGTTAAGCAATTTGGTTCTGAGTGAACAAGCAGGTAACTTGGTCGATCGGACTTGTGCGCCGAGATTTCGGCGTGCCAAGCCGAGAGAAACATTTGAACATCCAACTTTGTTGCAGGCCCCTCGCCAAGATGCGGACCGCGTGCAAGGGAGGCGGCGAGCGGCCCACGCTACTGAGTGTGGGCAGCGTTGAGTAGCCCCCGATAGACCATGCGGAAAACGCGACCTTGAAAAGGGTCAGGTGGGTTTAGGGAACCGCAACGAGAAAGGAAACGGTCACCACAATGACCATGACAGATCCGATTGCGGACATGCTGTCGCGCGTGCGCAACGCAACAACTGCGCAGCACGACACCGTGTCTATGCCGTCCTCCAAGCTCAAGGCAGCTATTGCTGAGATCTTGAAGCAGGAAGGCTACATCGAAGATTACAAAGTTGAGGACGAGAAGGTTGGCAAATCGCTGACGCTCAACCTCAAGTACGGCCCGACCCGCGAGGCTTCCATCGCTGGTCTGCGCCGCGTGTCCAAGCCGGGCCTGCGCGTGTACGCCAAGTCCAACGACCTGCCTCAGGTGCTCGGTGGCCTGGGCGTGGCAATCATCTCCACGTCCCACGGCCTGCTGACCGACCGCCAGGCTCAAGAGAAGGGTGTAGGCGGGGAAGTCCTCGCTTACGTCTGGTAAGGGGAGGTTGAAAAGACTATGTCGCGTGTAGGTAATGCACCCATCGCAATCCCGAACAACGTCGAGGTGAAGATCGACGGCCAGCGTGTTGAGGTCAAGGGCCCGAAGGCCACCATGGACCTCGAGATGCCGGAGCCGATCACCGCTTCCGTCGAAGACAACGAAGTCGTGGTGTCCCGTCCGGACGATCACCGTGACAGCCGTTCGCTGCACGGCCTGACCCGCTCGCTGATCAACAACCTGATCATCGGCGTGACTGAGGGCTACAAGATCAACATGGAGATCTTCGGCGTCGGTTACCGCGTGCAGCAGAAGGGCAAGGACCTTGAGTTCTCCCTCGGCTACTCGCACCCGATCCTGATTGAGGCGCCGGAAGGCGTCACGTTCTCCGTCGATGGCAACACCAAGTTCGCCATCGAAGGCACTGACAAGCAGCAGGTTGGCCAGATTGCGGCAAACATCCGCCGTCTGCGTAAGGATGACCCGTACAAGGGTAAGGGCATCCGCTACGCCGGCGAGCAGGTCCGCCGCAAGGTCGGAAAGACGGGTAAGTAATCATGAGCAATACTGCAGAGAACACCAAGCGCACCCCGGTGGGCAAGGACATCTCGTCCCGCCGCCGCGAGGCCCGCGCACGTCGCCACTACCGCATCCGCAAGACCCTGCGTGGCACCCCGGAGACCCCGCGTCTCGTTGTGCACCGCTCGTCTCGCCACATCCACGTCCAGGTCATCGACGACCTCGCAGGCCACACCCTGGTTTCTGCGTCGTCCATCGAGGCAGACGTGCGCAACCTGGAGGGCGACAAGAAGGAGAAGGCCGCAAAGGTTGGCCAGCTCGTCGCTGAGCGTGCCAAGGCAGCAGGCATCGAGCAGATCGTCTTCGACCGTGGTGGCTACAAGTACCACGGCCGCGTTGCGGCCCTGGCTGAAGCTGCTCGTGAAGGTGGTCTGAAGTTCTAATGATCACGGCAAACATCACCATCAACGGAAGGATCGCGTAATGGCCGAACGTGAACGGCGTGACGGCGGGCGCTCCGCCGACAACCAGAACAACAACGACCGCGGTAACCGCGGCGGCCGTGGCCGTCGCGACGACCGTCGCAACCAGAACGACGAGCGCGATAAGTACATCGAGCGCGTCATCACCATCAACCGTGTTGCCAAAACCGTTAAGGGTGGCCGCAACATGTCCTTCACCGCTCTCGTCGTCGTCGGCGACGGTGAAGGCATGGTCGGCGTTGGCTACGGCAAGGCGAAGGAAGTTCCCGCCGCAATTCAGAAGGGTGCAGAAGAGGCTCGCAAGAACTTCTTCCGCGTCCCGATGATCGGTGGCACCATTCCTCACCCGGTTCAGGCCGAAGAAGCCGCCGGTATCGTCATGCTCCGCCCGGCTGCTCCGGGTACCGGTGTGATCGCCGGTGGCGCAGTCCGTCCGGTGCTCGAGGCCGCTGGTGTCCAGGACATCCTGGCTAAGTCCCTCGGTTCCGACAACGCCCTCAACGTGGTTCAGGCCACCGTTGCCGGCCTGAAGCAGCTCGTGCGTCCGGAAGAGGTCGCAGCGAAGCGCGGTAAGGCTGTCGAGGACGTTGCCCCGGCACGTATGCTGCGCGCTCGCGCAGGACAGGAGGCCTAAGAACAATGGCACTGAAGATTACGTTGCACCACGGCAAGATCGGTGAGAAGCCGGTGACCCGCAAGAACCTCGAGGCTCTCGGTCTGCGCAAGATCGGTCAGTCCGTGGTGAAGAAGGACAACGCTGCTACCCGCGGCCAGATCCTCAAGGTGCGTCACCTCGTCACCGTCGAAGAAGTTGCAGGGGAGTAGATAAAACATGGCTGACATCATCAAGCTCCATGATCTGCGCCCGGCAGAGGGCGCCAACAAGGCCAAGACCCGCGTTGGTCGCGGTGAGGCCTCCAAGGGCAAGACCGCTGGCCGCGGTACCAAGGGCACCAAGGCTCGTAAGCAGGTTTCCGCTGCTTTCGAGGGTGGCCAGATGCCGCTGCACATGCGTCTGCCGAAGCTCAAGGGCTTCAAGAACCCGAACCGCGTCGAGTACCAGGTGGTCAACGTCGCGGACCTCGCGGAAGCATTCCCGCAGGGTGGCGACATTGCAGTTGCCGACATCGTCGCTAAGGGCCTCGTTCGCCCGAAGCAGCCGGTGAAGGTGCTGGCAGAGGGCGACATCAACGTCGCACTCAACGTCACCGCAAACAAGTTCTCCAAGTCCGCTGAGGAGAAGCTCAAGGCTGCTGGCGGCTCCGCCACCGTCGTCGAGTTCTCCAAGCGCGCTCCGAAGGACGCGTAAAGAGCCGAAAGCGTAACGCTTTCCGCGCTTGAGATAACCCCCATACTGGACAATCACTGTCCGGTGTGGGGGTTTTCGCTGTGCTGTAGCGGTAAAGTCGACCGTGAGTATCAACTTTTTAAGCACAGCTGCTAGGGTAGTGGGGTCAAACACGGCGACGGCCCGTTTTGTGTGCCTTCATGCACGAGTCGGCGCTGCACTATCCACTACCTTCCGCCGCGGTTCAGGTGGAAGCCAGGAGGCTATGTGTCCGCAATTGCTCAGGCGTTTAAGGATCCTGACCTTCGCAAGAAGATCTTGATCACCCTTGCGCTGATGATTCTGTACCGCGTAGGTGCCCAGATCCCGTCCCCGGGCGTTGATTACGCGTTGATCAACCAGCGACTCGAAGAGGTTGCCCAGGGTGACCGTGCCACGATGTTCTCCATCATTGGCCTGTTCTCCGGTGGTGCACTGCTGCAGTTGTCGATCTTCGCGATCGGCATCATGCCGTACATTACGGCGTCGATTATCGTGCAGCTGCTCACTGTCGTGATCCCGAAGTTCGAGGAGCTGAAGAAGGAAGGCCAGTCCGGCCAGGCGAAGATGACGCAGTACACGCGCTACCTCACGGTCGCGCTGGCGTTGCTGCAGTCCGCAGGTATCGTCGCGCTGGCAGACCGCGAGCAGCTGCTCGGCCAGGGAATGCCGGTGCTGGTGGAAGACCGCAATGTCTGGACCTTGATCATGATGATCCTTGTGATGACCTCCGGTGCGGTGCTCATCATGTGGCTCGGCGAGATCATCACTGAAAAGGGCGTGGGCAACGGTATGTCCCTGCTCATCTTCGCGGGTATCGCAACCCAGATCCCGTCCGAGGGTGCGTTCATCCTCCAGAACTCCGGTGCCTTGACGCTGATCCTCGTCATCCTTGCGCTTATTGCGCTGGTCGTCGGCATTGTCTTCATTGAGCAGGGCCAGCGTCGTATCCCGGTGCAGTACGCCAAGCGCATGGTGGGCCGTCGCCAGTACGGTGGTTCTTCCACCTACTTGCCGCTGAAGGTCAACCAGGCTGGCGTTATCCCAGTCATCTTCGCCTCGTCGCTGATGTACGTGCCGGTTCTGATCACACAGATCGTGACCATGAATAACCCGACTCCGCCGGACAACTGGTGGATGAACCACGTGATGGCATGGCTGCAGAACCCGGGTTCGTGGCAGTACATCCTCACCTACGTCGTGATGATCATCTTCTTCTCCTACTTCTATGTGTCGATCCAGTACGACCCGGTCGATCAGGCAGAGAACATGAAGAAGTACGGTGGCTTTATCCCGGGTATCCGTCCGGGCCGTCCGACTGCTGAATACCTCGCGTTCGTCATGAACCGCCTGCTGTTCGTCGGCGCGATTTACCTCGCGCTGATCGCAGTGCTGCCGAACCTGGCAATGGACGCCGGTATCACCGGCTCCGGCCGGATGGGTATGAGCGCGTTTGGCGGTACGGCCATCCTGATTATGGTTTCCGTGGCTTTGACCACGGTTAAGCAAATTGAATCCCAGCTTCTGCAATCCAACTACGAAGGACTTCTGCGATAATGCGTCTCGTTCTCCTTGGCCCTCCCGGTGCCGGCAAGGGCACCCAAGCCGCTATCCTTTCCGAAAAGCTCGGTGTTCCGCACATCTCCACCGGTGATCTGTTCCGCGCCAACATTGGCGAGGGCACCCCGCTCGGTGTTGAGGCAAAGAGCTACATCGACGCCGGCAAGCTTGTGCCGACCGATGTCACCGCACGCATGGTTGAGGATCGCCTGAACCAGGACGACGCGAAGGACGGCTTCCTGCTGGACGGCTTCCCGCGCACGGTGGAGCAGGCTGAGATCCTGACCGACCTACTGGCGAAGAAGGGCGAGAAGCTCGACGGCGTGCTCAACTTCGTTGTTGATGAGGACGTTGTCGTGGAGCGCATGCTCGCCCGTGGTCGTGCAGACGACAACGAGGAGACCATCCGCACCCGTCTCGCCGTGTACCGCGATGAGACCGCACCGCTGATCGATCACTACGGTGAGGAGATCATTTCTATCGACGCTGTGGGCGACGTCGACGAGATCAACCAGCGCGCCATGGCGCAGCTGGGCAAGTAGCCCGAATACGCTCAAGGCCGGTGTTCGCACCGGCCTTTCGCTTTTGCTTATCGACGACCACCACAAAGGAGCACCCCGCTATGGCATTCCGCAAACGCAAGATTGCCGCCAAAACCCCCGACGAACTCGATGCGATGGAGGCAGCCGGCCGCATTGTCGGTGTCGCGCTGCAGGAGGTCCGTGCTGCGGCAAAGCCGGGTGTCAGCACGCTTGACCTTGACAAGGTGGCGGAAACCGTCATTCGCGACCATGGCGCGGTGCCGACCTTCCTCGGATACCACGGTTTTACTGGGTCGATTTGTGCGTCGGTCAACGATGTGGTGGTCCATGGCATTCCATCCGCCGACGTGGTGCTCAATGAAGGGGACCTGGTTTCCATCGACTGCGGCGCGACGTTTAACGGTTGGGTAGGGGACAGTGCCTGGTCGTTCGGTATCGGTGAACTTGCACCGGATGTGGACGCGCTCAACCGCGCAACCGAGTGGGTGCTCGCAGAAGGCCTGAAAGCCATGGTTCCGGGCAACAAGCTCACTGACGTGTCTCACGCGTTGGAGTTGGCAACCTACGCCGCCGAGGAGAGTTTCGGCGTTGAGCTCGGCATTGTGGATGGCTACGGCGGGCACGGCATTGGCCGCACGATGCACGAAGACCCGTACCTGGCTAATGAGGGCAAGCCGAATCGGGGTCCTGTGATTCAGGAAGGTTCGGTGTTGGCGATCGAGCCGATGTTGATCCTGGGTGGTGGCTACGACACACGCGTACTTGACGACGAATGGACGGTTACCACCCTCGATGGTTCACCGGCAGCACACTGGGAACACACCGTGGCAGCGACCGCTCAGGGACCACGAATTCTTACTCCGCGCGTATAAACGGCTGGCGCGTCGATGCGTGATTCATAGCTATACGGTTATACTTCCGGCATGTCTTACCGTCCTCGCCATGCAAAGCAGTCGCCGTTGAAGCGACGTGCAATTACGTTTGCCGCCGGTTTTGGTGTCGTCGCTACGCTCGCCGCACCTGTGACTGCGCAGGCAGCGCCTGCTCCGGCCCCGAATCCGGTTGCAACCTCCAGCCTTGATGCGCTGTCCTCGTCGGCAAACACCGCGTTTGCAAACCTGGATAAGTCTGCACGGGATGCAGCTTGGGATCTTCGCAACAACCTGCGCTTGCAGGCAGACGGGTTGGCGAATATCAGCCCGGATCTGCCGGCGAAGGCGAAGCAGCGTATCGACGAGATTGTGGAGGTTTTCTTCCCCGGACTCATCGCCGAGAAGACTCCGAAGCCGAAGCCTGCACCGAAGCCGGCTCCCGCTCCGGCACCAGCTCCTGCTCCGGCGCCGGCTCCGAACCCGCGTGCTGGCTTTGACTACGGTCCGTGCCCGGCCGATGCCAAGGCCTGCATTGACATTGATGGTCGTCGTTCCTGGCTGCAGAACAACGGTGTCATGTACTACCAGTCGGGCCTGATTGGTCCGGGCCGACCGGGCTACGAGACGCCGCGCGGTACCTTCTACGTCAACCGTAAGGTCAAGGACGAGATCTCCTGGGAGTTCGGCAACGCACCGATGCCGTACGCCACGTACTTCACCTACAACGGCATCGCGTTCCACGAAGGGGACCCGAGCATCCTGTCCCACGGCTGCATCCGCATGTACCGCGGTGATGCACAGCGCTACTTCAGTGATCTGCAGATCGGTGACAAGGTCTACGTCTACTAGACATCTTTGTTGCATATTGGCCCCGGCGAAATGCTGGGGCCTTTTGCGTTTTCGCAGGTGAGCGGATAAAGTAGTCCAGCGGTGCTGCCACGAAGTGTTGGCAGGTACCGACTGTCACGGTAAGAAAACGTTTCTGCCTGCACATTTGCGGGCAGTGTAGGAAGTGGAGTGTATGGCAAAAGAAGGCGCAATCGAGGTTGAGGGCCGCATCGTCGAGCCCCTGAAGAACGCCATGTTCCGTGTCGAACTCGACAATGGGCACGAGGTTCTCGCCCACATCAGTGGCAAGATGCGCCAGCACTACATCCGCATCCTCCCTGAGGACCGTGTCGTGGTGGAGCTCTCTCCCTACGACCTGGAACGCGGGCGTATCACTTACCGCTACAAGTAAGCATTTCAGCCTCCTCACCCAGACCTGCTCATAGTGGGTCGTTTACCTCCGGCCACGGTGGCTGGAGCCGCGTGTAATCCCAACCCATCCTCCGGCACGGTCCGGATAAAGCGTTGGTTGACGTGGACGGGTGGGGAGAAAACCACCGTAACAACCCGAAAGGTACGTACCTCATGGCACGTCTAGCTGGTGTTGATCTCCCGCGCAATAAGCGCATGGAGATCGCTCTCACCTACATCTATGGCATCGGTGCAACCCGATCCAAGGAACTGCTCGAGAAGACGGGCATTTCTCCGGACCTGCGCACGGACGATCTGAGCGATGACCAGCTCTCCGCTCTGCGTGACGCGATTGAGTCCTCCTACACCGTCGAGGGCGACCTGCGCCGCGAGGTTCAGGCAGACATCCGCCGCAAGATCGAAATCGGCTCCTACCAGGGCATGCGCCACCGTCGTGGCCTGCCTGTCCGCGGCCAGCGCACCAAGACCAATGCGCGTACCCGCAAGGGCCCGAAGAAGACCATCGCAGGAAAGAAGAAGTAACCTATGGCTACTCAGACTCGTTCCGGTGCACGTCGCGGACGTCGCATCGTCAAGAAGAACGTGGCCGCAGGCCACGCATACATCAAGTCCACCTTCAACAACACCATCGTGTCCATCACGGACCCGCAGGGCAACGTCATCTCCTGGGCGTCCTCCGGCCACGTTGGCTTCAAGGGCTCCCGTAAGTCCACGCCGTTCGCTGCGCAGATGGCTGCAGAGAACGCTGCCCGCAAGGCAATGGACCATGGCATGAAGAAGGTCGACGTTTTCGTCAAGGGTCCGGGCTCCGGCCGCGAGACCGCTATCCGTTCGCTCCAGGCTGCCGGCCTGGAGGTGTCTTCGATCTCCGACGTGACGCCTCAGCCGTTCAACGGCTGCCGTCCGCCGAAGCGTCGTCGCGTTTAAGGCTGAAAGGAAAAGAGGTAAAGAGACATGGCTCGTTACACCGGCCCTGCTACCCGTAAGTCCCGTCGCCTCCGCGTCGACCTCGTCGGCGGCGACATGTCCTTCGAGCGTCGCCCGTACCCTCCGGGGCAGGCTGGTCGCGCTCGCATCAAGGAATCCGAGTACCTGCTCCAGCTGCAGGAGAAGCAGAAGGCTCGCTTCACCTACGGCGTGATGGAGAAGCAGTTCCGTCGCTACTACGAAGAAGCGAACCGTCGTCCGGGCAAGACCGGCGACAACCTGCTCATCCTGCTGGAGTCCCGTCTGGACAACGTTGTCTACCGTGCTGGTCTGGCTAAGACCCGCCGTCAGGCACGTCAGCTCGTGTCCCACGGCCACTTCACGGTCAACGGCAAGAGCATCGACGTTCCGTCGTTCGCGGTAACGCAGTACGACATCATCGACGTCCGTGAGAAGTCCCGCAACATGCTGTGGTTCGAAGAGGCTCAGGACAACCTCCTGGACGCTGTCGTTCCGGCTTGGCTGCAGGTCGTTCCGGACACCCTGCGCATCCTCGTGCACCAGTTGCCCGAGCGCGCTCAGATCGAGGTGCCGCTGCAGGAGCAGCTCATCGTCGAGCTTTACTCGAAGTAAACTTTCACACGTTTGCTTCACCCCGCGCGCCGTCCACGGTGCACGGAATCTTCCATATCAGTCCCTACCGGCTTCATATAGCGGGAGCCAAAGGAGAAGTTCATGCTCATCTCTCAGCGTCCTGAATTGACCGAGGAGTACATCGATACCAACCGCTCGAAGTTCGTCATCGAGCCGCTCGAGCCTGGTTTCGGTTACACCCTGGGCAACTCCCTGCGTCGCACGCTGCTGTCGTCCATCCCGGGCGCAGCCGTGACGTCCATCAAGATCGACGGTGTGCTCCACGAATTCACCACGATCAACGGTGTCAAGGAGAATGTCTCCGAGATCATCCTCAACATCAAGGACCTCGTGCTGTCTTCCGACTTTGACGAGCCGGTAGTCATGCAGCTTGCAGTCGAGGGGCCGGGCGACGTCACCGCAGGTGACATCGAGCCACCGGCAGGCGTGGAGATCCACAACCCGGATCTGCACATCGCCTCCCTTAACGAGCAGGCACGCCTGGAGATGGAGCTTGTTGTCGAGCGCGGCCGTGGCTACGTCCCGGCTATGCCGAACTCCGGTGGAGAGGCCGGCCGTATCCCGGTCGACCAGATTTACTCGCCGGTGACCCGTGTTGCTTACAAGGTTGAGGCAACTCGTGTTGAGCAGCGCACCGACTTTGACAAGCTCATCATCGACGTTGAGACGAAGAACTCGATGACCGCACGTGACGCGCTCGCGTCGGCTGGTTCCACCCTGGTGGAGCTCTTCGGCCTGGCTCGTGAGCTCAACACCGCTGCAGAGGGCATCGAGATCGGCCCGTCGGCTCAGGAGTCCGAGTACATCGCTGCGTACTCCACGCCGATCGAGGACCTGAACTTCTCTGTTCGTTCCTACAACTGCCTGAAGCGTCAGGAGATCCACACCGTGGGCGAGCTTGCTGAGTACAGCGAGACCGACCTGCTGGACATCCGCAACTTCGGCCAGAAGTCGATCAACGAGGTCAAGATCAAGCTCGCTAACCTGGGCCTGACCTTGAAGGACGCTCCGGAAGATTTCGACCCGACCCAGCTCGAAGGCTACGACGCCGAAACTGGCGATTTCGTGGACGACGGCGCGGACGAGACCGAGTAACACAACAGAGCACGCGCTCAACTAACCGCATACGAGGAGTTCGAATATGCCTACCCCCAAGAAGGGTGCCCGCCTCGGAGGGTCCGCCTCGCACCAGAAGCACATTCTGGCCAACCTGGCGCAGTCCCTCTTCGAGAACGGCGCTATCAAGACGACGGACGCTAAGGCACGCGCCGTGCGTCCGTACGCTGAGAAGCTGATCACCAAGGCGAAGAAGGGCACTGTGGCTGACCGCCGCGCAGTCCTCGCTGAGCTGCCGAACAAGCAGGTTGTTAACTACCTGTTCAACGAGCTCGCGCCGAAGTTCGAGAACCGTGAGGGCGGCTACACCCGCTCCATCAAGCTCCCGAACCGCTCCGGTGACAACGCTCCGATGACCCAGATTTCCCTGGTGCTCGAGGAGACCGTTACCACCGAGGCAACCCGCGCTGCACGTGCAGCTGCATCCCGCCAGGCCGAGGAGGCCAAGGCTGAGGAGGCTCCGGCAGAGGAGACCACCGAGGCTCCGGCAGAGGAGACCGCTGCTGAGGAAGAGAAGTAAACTTACTTCCTTCCTCGCGTAACGCCCAGCTACCCCGTGTAGCTGGGCGTTTTGTATTGCCCAGTTAAGATTGATCGCCATGGATGAGACGATGCGGCTGCGATTGGATATCGCCTACGATGGCACCGATTTTCACGGTTGGGCGCGCCAGAAAAGCGGCATCCGCACAGTCCAACAGACCATCGAAGAGGCGTTGAGCCTGGTGCTGCGTAGTAGCGTCTCCCTTACCGTCGCTGGACGCACCGACGCAGGAGTCCATGCCTCGGGACAGACCGCCCATGTGGATATTCCTCGCAGCAGCCTTGATCAGCGTTCGATTGAGGGGGACCCGGGACGGTTGGTTCGTCGATTAGCAAAACTGCTCCCGGAAGACGTCCGCGTATTTAATGTCGAGGAAGCGCCAGAGGGGTTTGACGCGCGTTTCTCGGCGTTGGCCCGCACCTACGTATATCGGGTGACTACGCATCCGGCAGGTGCGTTGCCAACACGGGCGCGCGATACGGCGGTGTGGCCAAAACCTATCAACCTTGAGACGACACAGGCGTGTGCCGATGCGCTTGTGGGCTTGAACAACTTTGCGGCGTTTTGCCGCCCGAAGGAGCATGCCACCACGATCCGCGACGTGCATTCTTTCGAGTGGTCGCAGGTCGAGGACACCGTGTACGAAGCGCGCATTGTTGCGGATGCGTTTTGCTGGAATATGGTTCGCGCGCTGACCGCGACGTGTTTAACCGTCGGGGAGGGCCGCCGGGGGAGTGACTGGCCAAAGGAGCTCTTGCTTCGCGACGAACGCGCGCCCGAAGTCCCACTCGCTCCCGCTCGTGGCCTGACGTTGGTCGGCGTCGAGTATCCCGCTGATTCTGAGTTAGCTGCCCGCGCCGAAGCTACCCGCGCGCGTCGCGAGATGTAGCATGCTTGGGTTACTGACAATCTGGGAGGTGCGATGACCACAGCAGCCGCAGCATGGTTTGCAGTTGTGTTTTTCCTGCTTCCCGGATTCCTGGTGGCGTGGGTTGCAGGCCTCCGAGTTCCTGCAGCGGTGACCACGGCGCTGCCGGTGACCTTCGGTGTTATCGGAGTGTCGTCGTGGATGTGGGGCGTGACTAGTGCGCCGTTTAACCTGTGGACGTTCGGGGTGAGCATGGTGCTTGCCCTCGCGGTGGCTGGCGGGTGGCGCTATGCGTTTGCACGCAAGGCCCGCCGCGGTGGTGATGTGCCGTGGCACCGTGCGCTTTTTCCCGGCAAGGTGGAGTGGACGCACTGGGGCATTCCGTTTGTCGGGGTAGCGGTCGCGGCGTGGATGGCAGTTACGGACCGGCTGTCGTGGTTGGCTCAGATGCCCAACGGTGCGGACAACATCGTCCAGGGGTGGGATTCGCAGTGGCATGCGAATGCGGTGCGGTTTGTGATGGAGACGGGCGTGGCGTCGTCGACACGCATGGGCGAGCTGCAGAACTTCGAAACGCACGCGCGGCTGTTCTACCCATCGGGATTCCACGCGGGTGTTGCTCTCTTTGCGGAGGCTGCTGGTCTTGAGCCGATTCGGGCGGTCAACATCGCGTCGACGGTGCTGCCAGCGGTGGCACTGCCGCTGACCATGGTGTGTCTGGTGTTCGCGTTTATGCGCTCGACTGGGCTCACCGCGCAGATTGCCGCCGCGTTTGCCGCGATCATGGCGTACGCGGCCCCGCAGCTGCTGTGGGTGCCCGACTACGTGGGGATGTGGCCGTACCTGTTTGCGATGACCCTGACCGGCATCGTGGTTTGGCAGTTCCTTGAAGTTCCGGCACGGCATGCGGGTGCGCTGCCTGCTGCGATCGGGTTCCTTGGCGTGTTGTGCACACACCCGGCTGCGGTGACCGTGGTGGTACTCGGCGTCATCTTTGCGTGGGCGACGTCGCTGCTGGTTCGCCCGGTGCGCTCGCGTCGTAGCGATACGGTGTGGATGGCACTCCCGGCAGCCGCGGCAACGCTTGTGTTTTTGCCCCAAGTGCTGGCGGGGTCGGACCAGGCGAGTGAGGTTGCCTCGTGGGCGCCGCAGGAGAAACTGGGCCGCGGCGGCGCGTGGGGGAGTGCGTTTCGGATGGACACCCGGCACGTCTCTCAGTTTTTCCCGGACTTCGACCCGACGGTGATGCTGTGGCTCGCCGGTGCAGGCGCGCTGGCGTTGGTGCTGTGGCGCGGCCAGGTGTGGCCTGTGCTGTTGTATGTGGTTTCGCTTGCGGTGACCGCAAATGCGCTCACACCATTCGATAACGCGTGGGGCGATGTACTGGCCATGGTGGGCAACCTGCACTACAGCACGGGGCACCGGCTGATCATGCCGGTGGTGATGTGCGTGTGGGCAGCGGCCGCCATCGGCATTGCTGTGATTATCCGCCTTGTCACCTTCGCTCCACTCGCAGCACGAACCGGTACGGGGCAGCGAGCCACGGTGCTGGCGTCGATCGCGGTGGCGGTGATCGCCGGGTCTGCGGCGGTGCCACAGGTACGCAACCACACTGAGGCTGGTGCACAGGACGCGTTTGCTACCCCGCGCCAAAGCGGACGGATGGTAAGCGCGGATGACCTCCAGGTGTTTGACTGGTTGGCGACCCAGGACGCAGCGTGGGAAGGCACGATCATGGGTGATCCTGCGGATGGATATTCGTGGATGTATGCCTACAACGGGTTGCCGTCGGTTTCCCGGCACTACCTATGGCCGACCGGCGGGATTGGCTCAGCGCACGACACAATTTTCCAGCACGCGGACTTCATCGGAGAAGACAACGGCGAAGTGGTGGAGCAGGCGCTGAAGGACTTGAACGTACGGTTCTTTGTGCTCAGCCCGGGGTCGTTTTGGGCGGACCAGAAACCGCAGTATCCGATGCTGCGGGCGTTCTGGGCGTCAAACGGGGTGACGCCGGTGTATCGCAAGGGCACGACGTCGGTGTTTGCGGTCAACAGCGAGTTCTCCACCGCCCAGTTGCGGGCGATGCGCAAAGACGGACAGGACCACGGCTCGGATGAGCTATTCGAGCTTGAAGATGCCGGTGTAGCCGCCTGGTAGATGCGCGCGGGGTGCTAAGGCTGTAGCCTGTTGAGTACTTACTCGGGGGAGGGGGAATTATGGCGAAACTTTTGCCTACTACACGTGCCCAGGTTTCGGGCCACCAGTTCATGCGCCGTCGTATGGAGCATGGGTTGTTGTTCGGGGATATCCGGATGATTCATGACCCGTTGTCGGCGCGCCATCGCGCCACGGTGTTTGGTGTTGCTGCGGTGGTGATGATCGCCGGGGTGATGGGGTTGTTTGCGTGGATGCGTCCGAATGCAGATCCGGGGGATGCCCCGATTCTGCGGGCGTCGGACGGCACGCTGTATGTGCGTGTTGATGACACTGTTCATCCGGTGACCAATCTTTCTTCTGCACGCTTGATTGCTGGTGCGGCGGCTGATCCGTCGCGGGTGGGTGATGAGCATTTGGCGGCGATGCCACGTGGCGTTCCGGTGGGTATTGTGGCTGCGCCGGCGATGTTTGCGCCGGAGGGTGCGGTTGATGCTGCATGGTCGGTGTGTGCGGTGCCGGGCCGTGTGACGGTGGTTGCGGGGCAGCGTCCGGAGCCTTTGCTTGGCGACGATACCGTGCTGGCCACCGACGGCACCCGCCAATGGCTGGTGACTGGTGAGGGCAGACAGTTGCTGCCTGATGCGGCGTCCCCGCAGGGGCGTATTGTGCGCCGTGCGTTGGGGGTCGGGCACACCACTCCGATGTGGGAGCCACCGTTGCAGGTGATGACGGCGCTGAAGGAATTGCCACCGGTATCAGTACCTGCGCCCGACCGGCTGCCAGAAGTATTGGTCGCTGAGAGCGGTGCGTGGGCGCTGTTCAACGGGAGAATCGAGCCGCTCAGTGAGGTGCAGCAGGCAGTGCTGTTGGATGCTGGCGCGAAGCAACGCAGCATCGGCCGCGAACAGTTAGCCACGTATCAGGACGGGGACTTAGGGCTGACGATTCCAGAGCGTCGCCCGCAGTGGGTTGACCCGGTGCAGCAGACGGTATGCGTGGACCAGGACCGTGGTGGCGCGGTGCAGTCCGGTACAGAACACGACGGTACAAAACACGACGGTACAAAACACGACGGTACAGAACACCCTGGTGCAGCACGGTACGGTGCAGTGCGATCCGGTGATACTTCGGCGATTGCGTTGTCTGGGACGTCGGTGGCGACACACTTTGTGGGGCTTGCGGATGGCTCGATCGGTGTGGATTCCGGACATGGCTTCCACGTCGTGGCGAGCAACGGGTTGCGCCACCGTGCACCCGATGCGGAAACACTTGCCACGGTGGGTGCGGTGCATGTCGAGCGCGTGCCTTGGGAGATTGTCAGCCTCTTGCCGGAGGGTGAGGAGCTGACCCGGGCTGCGGCTTTGACCGCCACGTACTAACAGCACACAGTACAAGGACACCCAGCAGAGCGAACACAACTGCGCCGAGGCCGACACTGCTGAACCGTTTCGCGGCCAAGGAGGCGGTGCGCTCTGTTGGGGCCACGGTGACGGTGTCTCGGGGCGCGATGTCGTCCGGCGTGAGTTGGCTGATCACGTTGTGCGGGGTGATTGCGCCGCCGCCGTGTTGTGCTGCGGCGGTGATGAGCGTGCGCACGTGGTCCGGCGTGATGCCGGGGTAGCGCTGCATGAGCAACGCGGCCGCACCACTGACTACCGGTGCGGCGAAGCTGGTTCCAACGTAGGGGCGTGACCCGTCACGGGTGAGCGTGCCGTCGGCCCAGCCGTTGCCGCTGGATGCGAGCGCGTGTGGGACAAGACCGGCTGCGGAGATTTCCGCTGGCAAGGAGTATGACGCGAGCGTGTGGGTGTCCTCGCGAGCCCCCACAGCAAGCACCGTGGGAAACAGAGCTGGGATCACGCTAAAGCCTGGTTCACAATCGGCGCTGGTGTTGCCGGATGCGGCGACGACGACTGCGCCGTCGGCCTCGGCACGGTGCAACGCGCCGCGCAGTCCATTGAGATCAATGCGTGAGGCAAGCCCCGGGTCCACACAGGACACGACAGAGACGTTGAGCACGCGCGCACCTTCGTCGAGCGCGTTGTTGATTGCAGAAGCGAGCGTCTCAAGGTCCCCCGCGACAGATTGGCCGCGGCCACCGCGGTAATGGGCTGACGTTTGACGCACCGCCAGGATCTCCGCATCTGGTGCGATGCCGAGCGTGCGCCCAGCGATGACGCCGGCGACGACGGTGCCGTGGCTGTCGCAGTCCGCAAGCGCGTTGTCGCCGACAAAGTCGGCTCCGGGGCGCAGGTGATTAAGTTCCGGGTGTGGAGCGACGCCAGTGTCGATGACGGCGACGCGCACGCCGGCTCCGGTGGCGAAGCGACGGAGCTCGTGGAGCTCCGCAGGTGTCTCACCTGGTGGTTGTGCTGCCGAAGGCACGGCGCAGGCGATGTCTTGGGCGGAGGCGTAGGTAAGCGAGCCCGGCGCGAGTGCTGCAGGTGCGCAAAGTACAGGCATGGCGAGCATCAGTGGCAACAGTGCGGAAGCGGGCAGGGAACGTGTGCGCATTGTTACAGCCCTCGAATCAGGTCGAAGACCCCGGTGAGGTGTACCGCGAGTGGGATGACGGCGATGAGGGCGGCGATTTCGGCACGTTCGAACCAGACAACGGTTGTCGGTTCTAGGTCGGGTACGCGCCGGGCCCACAGCACGGTGGTTGTAGCAGCCAGTGCGGTGAGGACGGCGATGGTGATGAGGGCGGGATGCGGGTCGTCGATACGCACGATGCTGATGGCGGAAGCAATGACTGCCGCGAGTGCTATCGCCATCAGCGCAATGCGGGTTGCAGCCCAGTGGTGGCGCGATGCGTAGACGACGAGTGCGCCGGCGATGCAGGTGCAGAACACGAAGTTCCATGCACCGCCGCTGCTGCCGATCTGGAGGAGCGCAGGGATGCTCACTGTGGCAATTCCGGCGGTGACTGCGCTGGCGATGGTGGTGGCGACTCGGCTGCGTGCGTCGACGTCTGGTTGGTATTCGTCGGCGCGATCGAATTCTTCGCCGGCGGTGGGCACGTGCGCCACGGCAAGGCCTGCAGCACGGGTGGCGATGCCGGGTGTGGCGGCAACCGTAAACAGGCCGGTGAGGGCGGATAATGCGGCAGGCGCGTTTGCGGCGGGCAGCCAGGTGCCTAACGTGCCGATGCCGCTGAGCACACCAACCGTGACAGCAAACGCCACCAATGCAGGGCCTGCAAGGCGCAGAGCCACTCCAATGCCGACGGTGATGAAGGCTGTGACGACGCCTGCGAGGGCGCCAAGAGCAACGTCTGTGCTGTGTAGGTTCGGTTCTGTGCCACCGATGACCCATGTGGCGGCGGCCCAGCCGAGGCACAACGGCGCTGCAGCAAACACGGCGTGCGATTTCGCAACAGCAGCGAGGGTGAGCGCGCATAACCCGGTGACGGCGAAGGTCGCGGGAGGTGGGGTAAACATGCTGAGCAGCAACGCAATGCACGCTAACCCTACGAGGGTTGCGGCGGCGTCGAGGCCGCGCACGCTGCGGGCATTGCGGCCTGCGTGCGCGAGGGCGTCGGCGGCGTCGCGTACCACGGGAGGTGCGATGGGTTCTTTGGGGCGCAGGGCGATCACGGCGCCGTCGTGAAGCTTGAGCGCGTACAACGGCGTGTGCATGTCGAGTGGGCGCCCGCCTGCTGTGGAGATTTCCCACGGGCGGTGGATCTGCGGCAGTTCCACAAGACGCGCCAATTCGGGCAGCACCTCTGCAAACGTTGAGGATGTCGGCAGTGTGACATCGATATCGCGGTGAAACGCCGCAACAGAAACACGTACGGTTACGCGCACAATGTGGTGCGCCGAAGTAGCAACCAAAACTCTTCCCCCGGAAGTCTCAACGCGTGGCCCCCATTTGCCACGCAACTTGGGCCAGTATGGCGCACCGTTACGCTGCAGTCCAGCTTTTCGTACCCCTTTGGCGGGCAAATGGTCTACACTGCGCTCAACACTATGCCCAACACAGTTCGGGGGAACTGTGGCCACATGGGGTGAAAAGGGGGGATCCACGAATGCTCGGGTTAGACCACGATGCTGTGCTCGCACCAACTGCGGGCACACCTGACGTGCCGGCACTGCCAACAGGACAACTGCGTGCAGAGCCAGTCCCAACAGCGCAAAAGCCGCAGACGCAGCCGGTGATCAAAATCTTGCTGCCAATTGTGATGGTGGTTGCCGTTGGTGCGGTGATGGCGCTGATGATGACATCTGGACGCACTGTGAGCCCAATGATGTTGATCTTCCCGCTGATGATGCTTTTCGGACTGTTGGGCATGATCAATCCGCAAGATCGGCAGGGAGATATCAACGAAACGCGCCGGGTGTACCTGCGCCACCTGGATGCGTTGACCCGGAAGGCGCGCGCGAACGCAGCGCAACAGCGCGCGCACGCGACAGGGTTGCACCCGGCTCCGGCAGATCTTGTTGCTGCGACACCGGTGGAGCGGGTTTGGGAGCGCACTGCGGCGTCACCGCTGGCGTTGACCGTCCGGTTGGGGACTGGCAGCGGTGCGCTGTGCACGCCTGTCGATGTAGAGGATCCGGGAAGCCCAGAGGACCTTGACCCGGTGTGCGCGGTGAGTCTTCGTCGCACTGTCGCTGCCGTAAGCACCGTGCCTGGCATGCCGATTGTTGTGCAGCTCGATGCATTTCCCGCGGTCACCCTGGCTGGTCCCGGTGCGCATGAGGTGGCGCGTTCCATCGTGTGCCAACTCGCGTTTTTTCATGGGCCCGAGTTGGTCAGCATCGACGCGCCATTCGCGTGGGCGAAGTGGCTGCCGCACGCTCGCGCGGAACATGCACGTTTTCGCGTGGTGCTTATCGACGCCACCGTGGAGCACCTCCACGCCCCCGACGCCGACTGTGTGATTGTCGTCCACCCGGACGAGCACTACTTTGTGGACCCGGATGCCTTCCACCTCGTGTGCACCGATACGCTCGCTGCGGTCACCGAACAGGGCATGGAGCAACTCGGCCTTCCGGACTCGTTCACTGACGCGCAGGCCGAGTTCATCGCTCGCCACCTCGGGTTCTACCGACGCCCAGAAGGTGCGAGTGAAGACACGGGCGATCTGCTTGCCATGCTGGGGATTACGGACCTGGATGCACTCGATGCCACCACAATGTGGCCGGGGATGCGCAACAAGCTTGTCGTGCCCATCGGCGCGACCCCCGATGGGCAGCCGGTGTACCTGGACTTCAAAGAATCAGCGCTCGGTGGCATGGGCCCACACGGGCTCTGCATCGGAGCTACCGGTAGTGGTAAGTCCGAACTGCTTAAGGAAATCGTTGTTGCGCTTGCCGCAACGCACTCGCCGGACGAGCTCAACTTGGTGCTTGTGGACTTCAAGGGCGGCGCAACCTTCCTCGGCTGCGAGGACCTGCCCCACACCAGTGCGGTGATCACCAACCTTGAAGACGAGGCCGTGCTGGTCGAGCGCATGTTTGATGCCATCTCCGGCGAGTTGAACCGCCGCCAGGAACTGCTGCGTGCCGCAGGCAACTTTGCCAACATCACCGACTACACCCGCGCCGGGCACACACTGCCGTCGCTGGTGATCATCGTCGACGAGTTTTCAGAATTGCTCTCGCAACACCCGCACTTCGCGGACCTTTTCGTCGCGGTGGGCCGCCTGGGCCGCTCACTTGGTGTGCACTTGTTGCTCGCCTCGCAGCGGCTCGAGGAAGGAAAGCTGCGCGGGCTCGATTCCCACTTGTCGTATCGCATCGGGTTGAAGACGTTTTCCGCAGGGGAGTCGCGCCAAGTCCTCGGCGTGCCGGATGCCTATGAACTGCCCAGTGAGCCGGGCTCGGGTTACCTCAAGTCAGGTATGGAACTCACTCGCTTTAGGGGTTCTTACGTCTCCGGCCCGCTGACCCGCCAGGTGCTGTCGCACTCCGACGACACCCCGACAGTGCGGGTGTTTACCGGCGATGAGATAGAAATCGCTCCGCAAACCGTGACCGATACCGACTATTCGACAACCCTGTTCGACGCCGTTGTGGAGAAAGCCCGCGACGTCGCCGCCACCCGGAGCATGCGCGCCCACCAGGTCTGGCTGCCACCGTTGCCGGATACTCTCGCGCTTTCTTCGCTTGTCGACGACACCATCGCCCTCGTCGACGAGCCCTATCGCCAACTCCAAGTCCCCTTCGCCGTGGACTTTTCCCGTGCCGGTGGGCATGCCGCCATTGCTGGTGCGCCGCAGACGGGGAAGTCGATGGCGGTGCGGTCGATCGTCGCCAAGCAAGCGCTGTGTCGCACAACCGATGAGGTGGCGATTTACATCATCAACGCTGGCGGCGGCGACTACAGCGACATCGAGTCCCTGCCGCACGTCGCGGGTGTGGCGAACGCGAAGGATGAAGAACGCACGCGTCGTGTTATCGACGAGGTCACCGGACTTCTGGATGTGCCTGCCTCGCGCGCGACACTGCTCGTTGTCGATGGTTGGCATGCGTTGCTGGCCAACGATTCCAAACTCGAAGACCTGCGTGATCCTTTGGCACGAATCGCCTCCGAAGGCCCTGCGGCAGGCGTGCACCTGCTGATTACTGCACAGCGGTGGAACGCGGTGCGCGCGAATGTGCGCGACCTCATCGGCACCCGCATCGAGATGCGCCTGACCGAGCCGATGGATTCGCTGATCGACCGCAAGGCCCAAGAACGTCTCGCCGCCGTGCCGGGACGTGCGCTCACCCCGGACGGCAAAGTCATGCATGTCGCGCTGACCAGCGCCGAAGACATCGCACACATCGCAGCCCAGGCGGCGAGCCAGACGCCGGTGCCACGCCTGCGCGTGCTGCCAGCAAGAGTCGACGCGCAACCGCTTATCGACGGCACCCGCATCCCACTCGGCATTGGCGGAGCGGACCTTGCACCGCTGTACTCCACCGGCCACATCCTGGCCATCGGTGCAGGCGGCGCGGGCAAATCCGCCTTCATCGCCAGCACGATTGCGGCTATTTCAGCGATGCCACGCGAACAAGCCCGCATGGTGATCTGCGACCCGCGCCGGGCACACCTGGCTCATGCGGACAGCGACATGGTCGCGGCGTACGCAGCTTCCTCGAGTGCGCTCACCGATGCGGTGCGCTCGCTGGCCACCACGCTGACCTCGCGACTGCCGGGCAGCGACGTCACGCCCGCCCAACTGGCAGACAGGTCCTGGTGGGCAGGCCCAGAGCTCTACTTGCTTATCGACGATCTCGACCTGGTCGGCGACGAACCACTGCGCCCAATCATCGACTTGTTGCCCCACGCGCGTGACATCGGCTTGCACATCGTGGTGGCACGCAAGTTCGGCGGTGTTGGGCGTGCCATGTTTGGCCCGTTCCTCGCCGCTGTGAAAGACCTTCACCCAGACGTGCTGATTCTGGACGGCACCAAGGACGAAGGCGCACTCTTCGGCGTCCGACCGGCACCGCAGCCACCAGGGCGCGCAACGCTCGTACAGGGCGAGCCGAAGGGCATGATCCAACTGCCGATGCTGAATATGGAGGACTAAATGACAGACCTGCGCATTACCGCGACCGATGCGTCGACCGTGTTCACCGGTGCAGCCGACGTCCACCGCTTCGACGCGCCAAGCAGCCGTGAAATCGCGAACACGATCCGCACTGTGCTGGGGCCGAACCCAGACGGGGCACACGTGCACATCACCGCAGACGACACGCGCCTACGCGAGCTCGAGTACGCCCTGGCGGACTACGACATTGACTTAACCACCGAACTCCTTGGTCCCGATCCGGCAGACGTGCCACGTTCGCTCAACGCACCCTCCGCGCCACCTGCGCCGTGGGATCCGCCACGGGACCCGCCGACAGACACGTTCGCGGCAATTGCGGACAACCGCTCGTCAAACATCGGCGTCTGGATCATCGCCGCAGTCGTCGCGGTGGTCGCAGTCGTGTGTGCGGTGGTCATCTTCAACGTTGTCTGGAAAGGCAGCGTTGGCAGTGCCGGCAGCGTCAGCAGTGCAGCGAACACGGACAGTTCAATTGCGACACCGACGGCTACTGAAGCTGCGGCGGGGGCAACGCCGTCTGTGGCGGTGGAGTCGTCGATACGCGAAGAAGCACCGCAGACCGTCCTGCTTGAACAAGACGGCCTTCAAGTGGAACTGCCTGCCGGGTTCGCGCTTGAGGCCGACGATGGCACGTGGCGCGCAACCGGCGATGATCCGAATTTCCGCCTCCACATCGCCGTCGAGAGGCTGTACCAACTACCGGCCAAGACTATGGCCGAGCAACTCCTCGCCGATGTTGAGGCGGACCCGCAAACAGAACTTGTGGACACGGACGGCACCTCGGTGACCTACCTGGAGCGCGCCGCGGATGGATCGCAGGCGCTCTGGAAGACCTGGCCGCACGGCACCACCCAGCTTTTCGTGGGCTGCCACACGCGCCATGAACCCACCACAGTGCAACGCGCAACGTGTCGAATGGCCATGGAAACCGCTGAATTTAAGGGGGCTGACATGCGGACATGAAAAACTTTTGAATTCGATGGAACCGAAAGCACCAAATGTCAGTCAGATATATGAACGGCAAACACACACCGTTCATCCAACCTAAACACACAAGGGGGAAACCATGGAGCTGTTCGCCACTGAAGCGGAGGTCATGCGCGCCGCCGCAGACCGTACCGACGACACCAACGCAAACGTCAACCGTGAAATCGATCGCATCCAACAGGTAGTCGAATCCACTCGCAACTACTGGGTGGGCAACGCGCAGCGCAGTTTCGACGACCTGATGATGCGCTACGACGACGCTCAAAAGCGTTTGTCGGAGGCGTTGACCGCGATCTCCGCGAACATTCGCGACAACGCGAAGCACTACGAGTCCACCGACGCAACCAACACCGACAGCCTCCGTCAGCTCGCTGGCGGACTCGCACTCTAACCACAAGGGGGAACCACCATGCAGATCAAATACGACTTCGCTCAGATCGCCGGCGCATCCGAAGATATGCGCGCATCCGCATCCCGCATCAACGGCGACCTGGCCGAACTGAAGCAGATGCTCCAGCCCATGGTCCAGACCTGGGAAGGTACCGCCGCCACCGCCTACCAGGCACACCAAGCCAAGTGGGACCAGGCAGCAGAGGACCTCAACCAGATCCTCACCCAGATCGCGCAGACCGTTGAAGATGGCAACTCCACCATGTTGGCCGTCAACAACGCTGCAGCGAACAGCTGGGGCTAACCAACAGACTTGCGTCGGGGCGACAACGCCGACCATCGGGGGATAGGGCGCGGCAGACCCGTCCCCGGCGCATCCACAAAAGAAAAAAGGGGGACTCGGGGGAAACGCCGCCGCAGGTGACTATGGGGAACACCTGCGGCGGCGTTTTTGTTTTGTGGCCAGATTGCCGTAGTGTTTAACCCCTGTGTGTCCCGCCTGACGCGCGTTTCGGGTCTCCACCGGCCGCCGGAACCGTCGAGGAACATGCGAAGTATGGCCGGCAGCAATCTAGACAGACTTTAAGGAGTCATGCATGTCTACTTACCACCCGAAGAGCGGTGACGTGACCCGTAACTGGTACGTCATCGACGCAACCGACGTGGTGCTGGGCAAGCTTGCTTCCACCGCAGCAGACCTGCTGCGCGGTAAGCACAAGCCGCAGTTCGCACCGAACGTTGACACCGGCGATCACGTCATCGTGATCAACGCCGACAAGATCCACATCTCCTCCAACAAGCGCGATCGCGAGATGCGTTACCGCCACTCCGGCTACCCGGGTGGTCTGAAGTCCATGACCCTGGGCCGCGCACTGGACGAGCGTCCGGACCGCGTGATCGAGGAAGCTGTGAAGGGCATGATGCCGCACAACAAGCTCTCCCGCCAGTCCATCAAGAAGCTGCACGTCTTCGTCGGCTCCGAGCACCCGTACGCTGCTCAGAAGCCGGAAACCTACGAGTTTAAGCAGGTGGCACAGTAATGACCGAGCCGAACAACTACGACAACCTCGCTGCCGACACCGACATCGATGCCGCAACCGCAGCAACCGAGGAGTTCAACTACACCATCGGTGACGCAATTGCGCCGGAGGCTGACGCTGCTGAGGAGACCGTTGAGGTCGCACCGCTGCACGAGGGCCCGATCCAGACTGTTGGTCGTCGTAAGCGCGCAATCGCTCGCGTGACCGTCGTCGAGGGCGAAGGCAAGATCACAGTCAACGGCCGTGAGTTCGAGGAGTACTTCCCGAACAAGCTGCACCAGCAGGACATCCTGACCCCGCTGACGCTGCTCGAGCGCGAGGGCCAGTTCGACATCAAGGCCAACATCTCCGGTGGTGGCCCGACCGGCCAGTCCGGTGCTCTGCGTCTGGCTATTGCCCGCGCACTGAACATCTACAACCCGGCTGAGCGCCCGACCCTGAAGAAGGCCGGCCTGCTCACCCGTGACGCTCGTGCCGTGGAGCGCAAGAAGGCTGGTCTGCACAAGGCCCGTCGCGCACCGCAGTACTCCAAGCGTTAATCGCTGGCTTACTCCACACGCCGTCGCCCGGTTTCGGGTGGCGGCGTTTGCCGTTTCTTCTGTCATTGTTGGTGAGCGGACCGGTTGCGAGGGTTCGTCGATAAGCAATTGCAGCAAGCATGCATAATTGTGGGCATGACTCGATTGTTTGGAACTGATGGTGTTCGCGGCTTGGCCAACGAGGCGTTGACAGCGCCGTTGGCGTTGAAGCTCGGCGCAGCTGCGGCAACGGTGCTGACGAAGGACCGTCGCTCCGGGAAGCGTCGCCCAGTAGCGCTCATTGGGCGCGACCCGCGCGTCTCCGGTGAGATGCTGGCGGCAGCGATGGCAGCCGGCATGGCGTCGAAGGGCGTGGACGTGCTGCGTGTCGGTGTGATTCCGACGCCTGGCTTGGCGTTTCTTACGGACGACTACGGAGCCGACATCGGTGTAATGATTTCCGCCTCCCACAACCCGATGCCGGATAACGGCATCAAGTTCTTCTCCGCTGGTGGTCACAAGCTGCCCGACGATATTGAAGACGAGATTGAGCGCGCCATGGACGAGCTGGAGGAAACCGGCCCGACCGGCACCAGCATCGGCCGTGTGATCGAGGAGGCCCCAGATGCGCAGAGCCGCTACCTGGCACACCTGGCTGATGCGGTAAGCACCGACCTGTCAGGTATCAAGGTTGTGGTGGACTGCGCGAACGGTGCAGCGTTCGAGGTAGCCCCGAAGGCGTATGCGGCAGCGGGAGCTGACGTGACCGCGATCTTTAACAAGCCCGACGCCTACAACATCAACGACGGCGCAGGCTCCACGCACATGGAGCAGATTCAGCGCGCGGTAGTTGAGCATGGCGCGGACCTTGGTTTGGCGCACGATGGTGATGCGGATCGTTGCTTGGCTGTGGACGCCGAGGGCAATGTTGTCGACGGCGACCAGATCATGGCTGTACTGGCAACCGCGATGCGCGACAACAACTCGTTGCGCTCCAACACGCTGGTGGCCACGGTGATGAGCAACCTGGGGCTGAAGCAGGCAATGAAGCGCGAGGGCATCGAGATGCGGGAGACCAAAGTGGGCGACCGTTATGTCCTCGAAGAGCTCAACCGCGGCGACTTCTCCTTGGGCGGCGAGCAGTCCGGCCACATTGTGGTTCCGGAGCATGCGACCACCGGCGATGGCGTGCTGTCCGGTTTGATGCTCATGGCACGCATGGCTGAAACCGGGAAGTCGCTCGCTGAGTTGGCGAGTGTGATGACCGTGCTGCCGCAGACGCTGATCAACGTTCCGGTCTCAGACAAGTCGCGCATTCTTGACGACGAATCCGTTACCGCCGCGATCCGCGAAGCTGAAGCGGAGCTGGGCGATACCGGCCGTGTCTTGCTGCGTCCGTCGGGTACCGAGGAGCTGTTCCGCGTGATGGTGGAAGCAGCTGAGGAAGAACAGGCACGAAAGGTCGCCGGACAGCTCGCGGCGGTCGTCGCAGCCGTGTAACTTCTGAGTAAGAAGTTTTTTGCCCCGGCAGGGAACCGCCGGGGCGTTGGGGGAGTCTAACTAAGTAGAAATAGTTGGACTGAATCTTTTCAGGGGTGGGAAATGACACGACATGTCAGTGCTGTCGACGTTGACGTTGACAATGTTCGAACGCAGTATGGTGCCGCGATTAACGCGTACCGTGCTGCGGCGCACGACCTCGACGCGAGGCGCATCACGGTGGACCCGTCAGCTTTCGGCGATGGCTTCGCGGAGCAAGGCCAGCGTGTTGCTGAGGCACTTGAGGCGCTTCACAGTACGTCGAAGCGGTTTTTAGAGGTCCGCAGCGAGAACTGGGAGCAGGTGCTCGCGCTTACCGACGACATCGTGGCCGCCGATGCACTCGCCGCCGAGGTGCTTGAGGGGGTGGAGCAGCCATGATGCCGACAGTGCAAGATGATGTCCGTACCCTCGTCGAAGCAGTCGAGGTTGCACCTGAGGTGCCAGAGCACCAGCGCAATGCCGTGCGAGGCCTTGCCGGTGAGTTGATGTCCGAGTCCTCATGCATCAACGGGCTCGACCTTTCGGTGTTCGCACAGATCGGCCTGCAATTGGCGTTGAGTTGTGAGCGTCCGGATACGCCAGCGCGCACGTGCACGGCGGATAACAGCGGATGGTTTGAGGAGGTGGGTATCCGGGATCGGGAGTGCCGAAATGAAGCCCGCGAGACCGACCACTTTGAACACGTCAAGCAGGTAGGCCAGCGTATTGGAGAGTGCTCTTCAGCGATAGAAGCGATCGTGCGCTCAGCTGATATGGCGATTCGTGCGATCTTGGAACCTGCGCGCCGTGTGTTCGAAATCGCGCAGCGTTGCGGCATCACTCAGATTGTGGAGATCGCCGTCGAGGTGATCATCGAAGCGCTGCGGTGTGCAACAGCAACGACCACGGACCGAAATGGGGTGATCCGGGAGTGCCTCGACAGCATTGCCGAGTGCACCGGTGAGGCGGCGCAAACCCAGCCAGAGCCTGCGGTGGAGAAACCATGCGACACGGTTGCAAGCTCCTCGGTCGGCACTGTGGCCGCCGGCGTGAATATCTCGGTCGATGTGGGGCTGAAGCTGGGCGTTGAGCTCGACCTGGCACAGGGCGAGGTGGAATGCCCGCCGGAGGAAGCACCGAAGCCGGAGCCTGAACCACCGGCGAAACCAGCACCGAAACCTGCTCCAGCACCGGCACCAGCGCCACCGCCACCACCACCGCCTGCACCTGCACCGACACCGACTAAGGATGGGGTTATCGCCCCACCGCCAGAACTGTCGCAGGTGCAAGAGCCGCCACCACCGCCGAAGAAGGCACAGCACGTCGATACAACGGCTGCTTCCGTAGGTGGCGCAGACGGGGCACAATCAGGCGCTCAGGGCGGGCAGGATCCGTGGGCAATGAAGAAAACGGGGGAGTGGTAACCAATGGATTACGAGTTGTTTGTGCTCCAGTTCCAACGTAGGACGCAAAAACGCATGGCTGATTTTGAGGCCATGATGCGCGAGCACCAGAACAAGATGGAACAAACTGCGAAGCACTACGCCAGAGCGCGCGAGACGATGGAACGGCCGAAGCCGGTCGCGCCGCGTGGGGATTACACCTTGGAACGCTCGCGTGTGTCTGCGGCGCGTCGCGCAAGAAGGGCGCAGGTGCATGCGGTGCTGCAAAGCCAGGCCCGGGGGACTCCGCCGGAGCAGCCCGGCGTGGGCGAAGAGGCCTAACCCGCGAGTGAGAACCTCGCGGAAGCGCGCCGCCCTAGAACAGGGAGAAACCGGCGTTGTCGCGGGCCAGCCCCGCGGCCTTGGCGAGCTTCTCGCCAGAAAGGGAGACCACGCCAGAGCCTTCGGCGTCGGCTTCCGCGTAGCCGGCGTAGGCCTTCTCGTCGTTTAGCACGTGAAGCAAGTAGCCCACGAGCAAGCCGCGCACGGTTTCTTGCAGTGCGCGGTCGGACTTACCCAGGCCGAGGATGCGCTTGATCATGCCGTCTTCGGAGAAGGACTGCTGATCGCCCTTCTTCGGTGCGCGGTAGACCACATCGCCCGCCCAGTTGTAGGCAAGCTTTGCGGGGTTGCCCGGGTCGAACAAGGAATCGCCGTCCTCACCGGGGCCGATGACCATGCCGGGGGCGAAAAGTGCACGGGCTGCTTCCACCGCGGACGGTGCGACGTTTGCCGGGTACACCGTCGCAACAGCCTTCACCTTCGGGTTGTCTACCGCCGCAAGCACTGCGGCGCCACCACCCATGCCGTGGCCAACGATGCCGAGTTTGCCTGGGGAGACAGAGATGTTGCCGTTGCCCAGTCGCACGCCGGCGAGGATCTGCAGGCTCGTCTCCAGGTCTGCAGCAAAGCCACGGTGATCTGGTCTAAACCCGGTTTCAGTGTTGGGTGCTGCGACTGCGATGCCCCAGCTGGCCAGGTGGCGCAGTGTGCCGTGGTAGTCGTCGACGTCTTTCGTCCAGTCGTGGCCGAACGCGACAGCGGGCAGGTTCTTGCCCTCGGCAGGGGTGTACACCTTGCCGGGCAGGCCCGTGTAGCCCAAGTCGCCTTCAAGGACGCGGTGGGGGCCACGCTTGGACAGGTCAGAGAGTTTCTTTAGCTTCGCAGACACGCCGACGATCCTACTGCATCCTTGTCTGGACTAGGGTGAGTCCATCGTTGCAGGCGGGGTTACTCAGGAGGCAGGATGCTCGGCGCGTTACAGCTCGCATTCGTCGATTCGGTGAACCTTCTGCTCATCGGGGTCATCGTTGCAGTAGGTATTGCGGTGCCGCGGGGAAACGGCCGCTACGCCAAGACGACATCGTTGCTAATTGCCGGTGACTGGCTGGGGGTGGCGGGGCTTGCGCTGCTGATGCTTGTCATTTTCGACGGGTTGGGCTCCGCCGTTGAACGTTTTGTCAACGGCCCTGTCTTCGGTGTGCTGCTGATCGCAACGGGACTGCTGACGGCGGTGCTTGCCATGCGTGGCGGTGACAACCAGGCGCTGACGCAGAAGATCATGCAGCACCTGCACACACCCGGTCCGCTGACCGTGCTTACGGGTTTTGTCTTGGGAGTGGTGCAGTCCGCAACCTCGGGACCGTTTTTCGGCGGGCTTGCGTTGCTGTCTGCCTCGGGTATTGACGCGCAGGTGCGTTACGCGGCGATTCCGCTGTACGCCTCGGTGGCGTTGTCGCTGCCAACGCTGTGTGCGCTGCTGGTCGGGCTGGTGCGCGCTCGTCCTGAAAGTCTCGCAGGCAGGGGGTTTGCGTGGGCGCGCAGCCACCCGCAGCAGGTGACGGCAGCCGCGACGTGGGCTGTGGCAGTAATGCTGACTGTGCTGGGTGTCGTGCACCTGCTGTAGGTGGTGCACAATGGGGCGTATGTTTCCGCTCCGTACAACGATTGATCTAGGTGCGATTGCGCACAACACTCGCCGTCTGAAAGAGCAGGCAGGCGAGGCGAAACTCATGTGTGTGGTGAAGGCGGACGCCTATAACCATGGCGTCGAAAAGTGTGTTCCGGTGATGGATCGCAATGGCGCAGATGCGTTCGGTGTGGCCACGTTGGCTGAGGCTCGTCGTGTCCGTGAGGTCACGCAGAAGCCTGTGCTCGCCTGGTTGTGGAGTATCCACGAGGAGTTGCCGGAGGGTATCGATCTTGGCGCGCCGAGTGTTGCCCATTTGCAGTTGCTTATCGACGAACCCACGCACCGCACCGTCTACCTCATGGTGGATACGGGCATGCACCGCTCCGGTATCGACGAACCAGAATGGGAAGCGGCGTTCAAGATGGCGTTTGAGGCGGAGCAGGCCGGCAAGATTGAGGTTGCTGGTTTGATGACGCACCTGGCGTGCGCCGACAACCCGGTCGACCCCTACACGGATTTCCAGGCGGAGAACTTCCGCAAGGCGATCGAGGCGGCGCGTGCGGCCGGATTGCGTGTGGAGCGAAACCACATGGCGAACTCGCCAGCGACTTGGACGCGCAAAGATTTGCACTTTGACATGGTGCGCCCGGGCGTGAGCCTGTACGGGCTCGAGCCGGTGGCGGGACTTGACCACGACCTGAAGCCGGCGATGACGTGGGTGGGCCAGGTCATCGCGGTTAAGCCGATGAAGCAGGGCGAAGCAACCAGTTACGCACGCACCTGGGAAGCGCCCGAGGACGGCTACACCGCAGTGATTCCGGCCGGTTACGCAGACGGCGTGCACCGTAGCTGGCAGGGTGCGTTGGAGATCGCCATCAATGGCCAGACCTACACCCAGGTTGGGCGTGTGAGCATGGACCAGATTGTGGTGTGGCTCGGCGCAAACGAGGACAACGTCCAGGCAGGCGACGAGGCAATCATCTTCGGTGCGGGTGGTCGCAGCGCAACTGATCTGGCTAAGGCCGCCGGCACGATCAACTATGAGGTTGTGTGCGCGCCGGAGGGCCGAACGCTTCGCACCTATGTAGGGGAGGAGTAAGTGAAGGACACGTTTGCGTGTGAAGGAAAGCGGGTGTGTGAGGGGGTCGTCGATACGCAACAGCTTGGTGAGGAGCTCGGCGCAGCACTTGAGGCGGGGGATCTAGTGATCCTGGATGGCCCGCTCGGCGCCGGCAAGACCACGTTCACACAAGGTATTGCGCGTGGCATGCAGGTGAAGGGACGCGTAACCAGCCCGACGTTTGTCATCGCGCGCCAGCACGCTTCCACTGTGGGCGGGCCCGCGTTGGTGCATGTGGATGCCTACCGTCTCGGCGACGATCCGCTGGGTGAGCTCGATGCGCTCGACCTGGATACCGAGTTGGAAGATGCCGTGGTGGTCGCAGAATGGGGCGGCGGTTTGATGGAGCAGTTGGGGGCGCGCCACATCTTGGTGCAGTTGGATCGGGAGACTCTCGCGGAGACTGAGGGCAGGATAGTTTCCTGGCGTGTCGTGGAGGGGATGTAGGCTTACACGCATGCTGAAAACGAGTAGCAAAGCCCGTGGTTGGATCATTCTCGCGGCGGTGCTGTGGTTGGTGATCCTGATCGGGATCATCTTCATCCCGCAGTCCCGCGGTTCGAACGCAGTGGATGAGGTGAAGCCGACGAATTCGCTGACGCGTGCGCTGGCGCAGACTCGTCCGGGCGGTGACATGGTTGCCGCGCAGCTCGTTGACCCGTCCAGGGTGTACGACGCAAACGAGTACATGGGGTACACCACGCTGTGCCCAGGCGAGCCGGAGGAGCTGGTGAAGGCGAAGAAGGAAGCCTTCGCGCTGACGGATGAGGATGTGGACCTCAACGGCGAGATGGGTTACGTGCTGCTGATCCCAGCGGAGGGTGAGACTGCCCTGATCGACCCGGTTGAGTTGAAGAAGGTCGACATCTGCACTGTTCCGCAGTCGGAGACTTTCCCGCTGAACACCGCAATGCCGTTCTACAACACGAAGGGCCAGTGGGCTCTGGGGATGGGCCAGTAATGCTGGTGCTCGCCCTCGACACGGCGACTACGGATTTGGTCGCAGGTGTCGTGGATACCGAGGCGGCGAAAACGCTTGCTGAGGCAACCGTTGCTACGCGTGCGCACAACGAGCAGCTTGTGCCGACAGTGCAGGTGCTTCTCGACGAAGCCTCGCTCACCTTCGCCGACCTCGACGCCATCGTTGTCGGTTGCGGGCCGGGCCCGTTTACCGGTTTGCGTGTCGGGATGGCCACCGCCTCTGCGCTTGGCCAGGCGCTTGGCATTCCGGTGCATGGGGTATGCACCCACGATGCGGTAGCGGTAGACCGCCAAGGCGATGTGCTTGTGGTGACCGACGCCCGCCGCCGCGAGGTGTACTGGGCCCGGTACAACGACGGTGCCCGTGTTGCAGGCCCCGAGGTATGTAAGCCGGCGGATCTGCCAGTGGAGCAGGTGGACGTGCTGAGCGTGCCCGACAACCTTGCAGAGCAGGTCACGGTCGTAGCAGGCACTATTGCGTACCATGCGCCGGCCCCGGCTGGGTTGGTTGCTGTGGCGGATCTGAGCGCCACCCCGGAGCCTCTCGTCCCGCTGTATTTGCGTCGGCCGGATGCGGTGCCACCGAAGCAAGCTCCGAAGTCGCCCGCGCTGCCGTGATGGAGTTCCGTGAACTGACAGTCGGCGATGCGGCCGCGGCGGCAGCGATAGAGGCTGTCCTGTTCGCCGGGGATAACCCGTGGTCGGAGGCAGCATTTCGTTCAGAGATTGCTGCGCCCCACACGTTTTACCTCGGTGCGTTTGAAGCAGACCGGATGCTTGGTTACGCGGGGCTTGCAATGCTGGGCCCGCGCGACGACCCAGAGTTTGAAATCCACACCATCGGGGTGGACCCCGAACAGCAGCGCCGCGGCCTGGGCCGGGCGTTGATGGACCAGATGATGCACACCGCTGACCTCATGGATGGTCCGGTCTATCTTGAGGTGCGGGTGGATAACGAGCCCGCGATCGCGCTGTATAAACGTTTCGAGTTTTTCACCGCCGGCGTGCGGAAGAACTACTATCAGGCCTCCGGCATGGACGCGTACACCATGACGCGCCCGCGCAAGAGCGAAAGGGTGTAAGCAATGATTGTCCTCGGTATCGAGTCCTCCTGCGACGAGACTGGCGTAGGCATCATCAACCTTCATGACGACGGCACGATGGAAATCCTTGCCGACGTCGTCGCGTCCTCGATGGAACAGCACGCCCGCTTTGGTGGTGTGGTGCCGGAGATCGCCTCCCGTGCACACCTTGAGGCGATGCCGCAGGTGATGGAAAAGGCGCTGGCGGACGCTGGTATTGAGAAGCCAGATGCCGTAGCAGCCACGATCGGGCCCGGTCTTGCAGGCGCACTGCTGGTTGGCGCTTCCGCCGCGAAGGCATACGCCGCCGCCTGGGGCGTGCCCTTTTACGGCGTGAACCACCTTGGCGGTCACGTCGCTGTGGCCAACCTCGAGGGGGAAAGCTTGCCGCACTCGATTGCGCTGTTGGTCTCTGGCGGGCACACGCAGCTGCTCGAGGTTGACGCGGTGGGCAAGCCGATGAAGGAACTCGGCACCACACTCGACGACGCTGCTGGTGAGGCCTACGACAAGGTGGCCCGGCTTCTGGGGTTGGGCTACCCGGGTGGTCCGGTCGTCGACAAGTTAGCTGCGCAGGGGGATCCGAATGCGGTGCGTTTTCCGCGGGCGCTGTCGCGTGCGGAGGATCTGCGCGGCGAACACCGTTACAACTTCTCGTTTTCTGGGCTGAAGACCGCGGTCGCGCGCCACGTTGAGGCCGCCGAGCGTGAGGGCCGCGTGATCTCGCTGGAGGACGTGTGCGCGTCCTTCCAGGAGGCAGTCTGCGACGTGCTTACCGCCAAGGCGATCATGGCCTGCGAGGACACCGGCGCGAACACCCTGCTGCTCGGCGGGGGTGTGGCGGCCAACAGTCGTCTTCGTGAACTCGCGCAGCAGCGTTGCGACGACCGCGGCATCGAACTGCGTGTGCCACGGTTCAAACTCTGCACCGACAACGGTGTGATGATCGCAGCGCTTGCGGGTCAGCTCATCCACGAAGGGGCCACGCCGTCTGATTTGGGTGTAGGCACGGACACGTCGCTCGAGGTAGAGGTTCCGCTCGTGTAATCGCTCGCCGAGCGAGGTCACCAGGGAGGGGCTACATTGAGCACCTGAACTGTATCCCGTGAAAGGAAATCCTCCGTGACCACCGAGCAATTTAGCCAAGAGCAGGCCGAACGCGAACGCTTCGGGCTGCTCGTCAACCCAGATCTGACGTACCGTCGCATCGTGTTCGATGAGGACTCTGCGCGCGAGATGCTCGGTGGCGGAACCGATGGAGTTGTGGAAGTGGCGTTTGACCGCGACGGCAACCGGTTCCACGCGATCTACCGGGTTGACGCTGGAATTGTCGGAGCGGAGCCGAACCCTGTCGCGTCCCTCGCGCGTAACACTGCAGAGACGGACACCCCGGAGTTTCTTACGGACCCCACCCGGTCGATCTGTGGACCGGTGATTTTCGCCGCGCGCGGGGGCGGCAGTATCAGCGAGGGCACGCTCGAAGAGGTTGTCAACGCGATCCGTGCGGTGGAAAACTTCCGCACCGATAACCCGGAAGAGTTCGAGCTGTGGCGTAACGCGGTGAAAAACCGCTAAACGCCACCAGTGTTGTTGGCTGGCACTCTCATAGGTAGAGTGCTAAGACAGGTTGTGTGAAGCACAGTTGTTCACCCGCGACGACGGCTGCGCCTCGTGAGACCTGAACTATTGAATCATTCACCAATGAAAGGTTTTTGATCATGGCAAACGTCAACATCAAGCCGCTGGAGGACAAGGTCCTCGTCCAGATCGCTGAGGCTGAAACCACCACTGCCTCCGGCCTGGTTATTCCGGATTCCGCTGCGGAGAAGCCGCAGGAAGCCGTCGTCATCGCTGTTGGCCCGGGTCGTCTCGACGACAATGGCAACCGCATCGCCGTGGACGTGAAGGAAGGCGACACGGTTATCTTCTCCAAGTACGGCGGCACTGAGCTGAAGTACGGCGGCGAGGAGTTCCTCCTGCTGTCCGCTCGTGACCTGCTGGCCGTCGTCGAGAAGTAAGTAAAACGCTATGGCAAAACTCATCGCATTTGATCAGGAAGCTCGCGAGGGCATCCAGCGCGGCGTGAACACGCTCGCCGACGCGGTGAAGGTCACCCTCGGTCCCCGTGGCCGCAACGTTGTGCTTGCAAAGTCCTGGGGCGGCCCGACCGTCACCAACGACGGCGTGACCATCGCCCGCGACATTGACCTTGAGGATCCGTTTGAGAACCTCGGTGCGCAGCTGGTGAAGTCCGTCGCAGTCAAGACCAACGACATTGCAGGTGACGGCACCACCACCGCAACGCTGCTCGCCCAGGCGCTCGTCGCCGAAGGGCTGCGCAACGTGGCTGCTGGTGCGAACCCGATCGAGCTGAATAAGGGCATCAAGGCGGCAGCCGACAAGGTCGTCGAGGAGCTCAAGGCTCGCGCGACCGACGTGAAGTCGTCCGCTGAGATCGCCAACGTGGCCACCGTGTCCTCTCGCGACCCTGAGGTTGGTGAGATGATCGCAGGTGCCATGGAGAAGGTGGGCAAGGACGGTGTGCTTACCGTCGAGGAGTCTCAGTCCATCGATTCCTACGTGGATCTGACTGAGGGTATTTCCTTTGACAAGGGCTTCCTCTCCCCGTACTTCATGACCGATCCGGATGCCGGCCAGGCCGTGCTTGAGGACGCCCGCGTGCTGCTCGTACGCGGCAAGATCTCCTCTCTGCCGGATTTCCTCCCGCTGCTTGAGCAGGTTGCATCGGAGTCGGTGCCGCTGTTCGTCGTGGCCGAGGACATCGAAGGCGAGGCGCTGCAGGCGCTCGTTGTCAACGCGATCCGCAAGGTGATCAAGGTCGTTGCTGTGAAGTCGCCGTACTTCGGCGAGCGCCGCAAGGCGTTCATGGATGACCTTGCTGTTGTCACCGACGCGACCGTCATCGACCCAGAGGTTGGCATCAACCTCAAGGACGCCACCCTGGACCACCTTGGCTCCGCACGCCGCGTAACCACGACGAAGGACGACACGGTCATCGTCGACGGTGCCGGCACGGCAGAGGCAGTCGAGGAGCGCCGCGAGCAGATCCGCCGCGAGATCGAAACCACGGATTCCACCTGGGACAAGGAAAAGGCCGAGGAGCGCTTGGCCAAGCTTTCCGGTGGTGTCGCGGTGCTGCGCGTCGGTGCAGCGACCGAGACCGAACAAAACGAGCGCAAGCTCCGCGTCGAGGACGCCATCAACGCTGCCCGCGCGGCAGCAGAGGAAGGCATCATCGCCGGCGGCGGCTCCGCACTGGTGCAGATTGCCAAGCAGCTCGAGGAGTTTGCTGAAGGCTTCGAAGGCGAGCAGAAGACCGGTGTGCTGGCAGTGGCACGTGCACTGTCCAAGCCGGCATTCTGGATCGCTGACAACGCGGGCCTCGACGGCGCTGTCGTCGTGTCCAAGGTTGCCGAGATGAACAACGGCGAGGGCTTCAACGCCGCCACGCTCGAGTACGGCAACCTCATCGACCAGGGCATCATCGACCCGGTGAAGGTGACCCACAACGCTGTGGTCAACGCCGCATCCGTGGCTCGCATGGTGCTGACCACGGAGGTATCCGTGGTGACCAAGCCGGCCGAAGAGGGCGAGGAAGGTCACGCACACGCCCACTAGGGTGTCGTCGATACGCTAAAACAGTGCCCCACTTCGGTAGGGCACTGTTTTTCTTTTGGCGTGATTCTTCTGTCGTGCGCTTACTTGACGGCGGCGACGTACTTCACGCTGCCAAGGCCGCGGCGCAGGGCAGTGGAGCGCTCAGATTCACTCATGCCGCCCCAGATGCCATAGGGCTCGGCCACGCGCAGGGCATGCTCGCGGCACTGGGTAAGCACCGGGCAGTTGAAGCAAATAGCCTTCGCTCGATTCTCACGCTGCGTGCGGGCGCGGCCCCGCTCACCCTCGGGGTGGTAGAAGATTTCCGAGGCTTCGCCTCGGCAGGCGCCGTGAAGCTGCCAATCCCAAAAGTCTGCATTGGGGCCGGGGAGTTGCTGTGGCAACGTCATGGTGTGAGATCTCCTTTGCCGTGGAAAACGCGATGTACACAACCAGCAGTGCAGTGTTCCGGCGGTGGGTGAACAAAGGGTTGCCGCGCGGTTACGGCACGGGTGTTTCTCGGACGTTCTTGTGAATAAAAGCGCAATTAGTAGGGAAAATGGCAAGAGTTAAAGGTTGGTGAATTCTTGAATACGCGTCGGTAACTCATATGGCGGGGGAATGAGTGTTTATAGTGTTTGCTTGTGATTGGCAATACCGGCGCGACAGCGGGTGACGAGGAAGATGAACTTGTCACCCTCGTTCCACGTGCCGCCGAAGGGGATGCGCGTGCTCTCCAGCGTGTGATTGCCATCGTCCATCCACGGGTGCTGCGCTACGCCAGGGCGCGCATTGGAGGCGGGCGCATGCCGACTGCGGAGGACGTCGCTCAGGAGATCTGCTTGGCGGTAGCGACGTCCATTGACCGCTACGTGGATACCGGGCGGCCGTTCATGGCGTTTGTGTACGGCATTGCGTTTAACAAGGTCGCCGATGCGCACCGCAGCCTGGTGCGTGACAAGACAACGCCTACTGAAGATGTCCCTGACCAGGAGGTTGTTGCGTTCACGCCGGAGGATGCAGCCGTTGTTGCAGACGGAAGTAACGAAGTTCGCGCATTACTCGATTCATTAAGTGATAAGGCTCGCGACATTGTGATTCTGAGAGTGTTTGTGGGCCTCTCGGCGGAAGAAACGGCAGAGGTAGTGGGCAGTACTCCAGGTGCGGTGCGTGTCGCGCAGCATAGGGCGCTGTCCAAGTTGCGTGAGCAGTTGGAAGGAGACCATTCAGGCCATGACGCGTGATTTTGGTGGCGGCGACTTTGGAGAAGAGTGCGTTCGCGACGATGCGTTTCTTGATGCGCTTTCGAGTGGTGTAGACCCCAGTGACGGCAGTGACCCACTGGCTGCGGCGCTGCTTGGACTAAAGCAGGACGTCGATCGCCCGATGCCAGCGGCTCCCACGGTGATCCCGGTTGCGCCGGTTGCGCCGGTTGCATCGCTTGACGACGCCCGCGCGCGCCGCCGGACCGCCAACCCATGGGTCGCAGGTGTGGTCGGTGCTGCAGCTGCGTCTGTGGCTATCGTCGGCACTGGCGCTGCGGTGTATGGCACGCAGAGCTCCGCGAACGAAACCACGATGGTGGAGTTGGCAACCACGCTCGACGAGCTGGAGGCAGCGAACCAAAGCGGGGATATGGAGGCCGCCCGAAGCCTGCTTGAGCAGGCTAGGGGGCTTATGGCAGGTATCAAGATGCGTGAGGCGCGCAACGGTGAAGACGTAGTGCAGCCAGCGCCACGCACGGTTACTGAAACCACGACTGTGGTGGAGGTCCATGAAGTTGAAGTTCCGCCGAGCGTGCAGCAGCCTGCGCCGGCGCCGGAGCAGAACCCTGTGCCTGCTCCGGAAAATGCGCAGCCGACGGCTGGGGCACCGGCGCCGGGGTCGGATGCCGTGGCGCCTTCGAACGGGAGCTTGCCGCCGCGCCAGCCGCAGGAGCAACCGCGACCGACGGTGGTGGAGCCGTCCGATTCGCGCGAGCAAACTCCGATCCCAGGAGATCAGCCGCCAGCACGGCCGACGGTCCGCGATAATGTCTCGTCGAACCCAGTTGATTCTGCATCGCGGTACGCAGCAACGCCCGCGCCGGTAGTGCCGGGCGGAGCGGGCTCGTCGGAAAATTTCTAGCTAGCGTGCCTCGAGACCATCGAGGTAGCCCATCGCGTAATCCCACGGAACGTACGCAGTGACGTTCGGTTGCGCGCTGGGCTCATGCACCGGGGGAAGTTCCCCGTTGAGGGTGGCGATCATGTTTTGTTCCATGATCTCCCAGTCGTAGTAGTGCATTTGGTCGCAGTCCTCGCACAGGAAATGGATGCCCAAAATTCCGCGCGGCTTCAGCATTCGTTGTGCGTCGCGTACGTGTGCAAGGTCCTGGATGACGGCGACGCGCTCCTCAGGGGAGAGGGGCTCCACGATCTCATCGTCTTCGATGAACGACGCCGGATCGTTTGGGTCGTCCGCGAACGGGTCCAGCGGCATCATGTCGTCGTAATTCACGGTGCCCAGCCTATTAAGTGGCCGCTTGCTAGGCCAATCAGGGCGTCATCCCCGCATAGCCCCAGAGCTTGCGCGGCGTTATATCATTGCTGAAAACAATCGCGCGGGAGAGGAGAACATGTCGATGTCTGAGGCACGAGTATGGACGGGTGGCGACGATCCGAACAAGGTGGCGCTGAGGGGGCTGACGTTTGATGACGTGCTGCTGCTTCCGGCGGAGTCCCACATTGTTCCATCTGAGGTGAGCACCGAAGCCCAGTTCACCCGCAATATCCGTCTCGGCATGCCGATTATTTCGGCGGCGATGGACACAGTGACCGAATCCCGTATGGCGATCGCGATGGCGCGCCAGGGCGGTATCGGTGTGCTGCACCGTAACTTGAGCGCTCAGGACCAGGCGGAGCACGTCGATGTGGTCAAGCGCTCGGAATCCGGCATGGTGACTAACCCGGTTACCGCCACCCCCGATATGACCATCGCCGACGTCGATGCACTGTGCGCCCGTTTCCGCATCTCAGGCCTTCCTGTAGTTGACGGTTCTGACCGTCTTGTTGGCATCATCACCAACCGCGACATGCGCTTCGAGCCGGATGCTCAGCGCAAGGTTGCAGAGGTCATGACCCCGATGCCGCTGGTTGTAGCGCAGGAGGGTGTGGACAAGAAGGAAGCGCTCGATCTGCTATCCGCCAACAAGGTGGAGAAACTTCCGATTGTGACCTCCGAAGGCAAGCTTGCCGGTCTGATCACGGTGAAGGACTTTGTCAAGAGTGAGCAGTACCCGAACGCCTCGAAGGATGAGAACGGCCGTCTACTTGTCGCTGCTGGCGTCGGTACCGGTGAGGACGCATTTGAGCGCGCTGGTCTGCTCGTTGAGGCGGGCGTAGACGCGCTCGTTGTCGACTCCGCGCACGCACACAACAACCGTGTACTTGAGATGGTCTCTCGTGTGAAGAAGGAATTCGGCGACCGCGTCGACGTTGTCGGTGGCAACTTGGCTACCCGTAGCGCTGCGAAGGCCATGATCGACGCTGGCGCAGACGCCATCAAGGTCGGTATCGGTCCGGGCTCTATCTGCACCACCCGCGTGGTTGCAGGTGTTGGTGCACCGCAGATTACCTCCATCCTCGAGGCGGCCGTGCCGGCGAAGGCTGCAGGTGTGCCGATCATTGCCGACGGTGGCATGCAGTTCTCTGGCGACGTGGCTAAGGCATTGGCTGCCGGCGCATCCACCGTCATGCTCGGCTCCATGTTGGCGGGCACGGCGGAAGCGCCAGGCGACATTGTTGTTGTCGGCGGCAAGCAGTACAAGCGTTACCGCGGCATGGGCTCCATGGGTGCAATGCAGGGCCGTGGACTGACTGGTGAGAAGCGTTCCTTCTCCAAGGACCGTTACTTCCAGGCGGATGTGGCAAGCGAGGACAAGCTCGTGCCGGAAGGCATTGAGGGGCGCGTGCCGTTCCGCGGTGACCTGGATTCCATCACCCACCAGATCGTTGGCGGTCTGCGCGCTGCGATGGGCTACACAGGCGCATCCACTATCGAGGAGCTGCAGACCAAGCAGTTCGTCCAGATCACCACCGCGGGCCTGCGTGAGTCCCACCCGCACGACATCACGCAGACCGTCGAGGCACCGAACTACCGCCAGTAGGAGAACCAGCACAACATGCGTGACTACGTGGAAATCGGCATTGGGCGCGAAGCCCGCAAGGCTTACGGCTTGAGTGATTTGTCGATCGTTCCGAAACGACGCACCCGCTCCTCGCAGGATGTGGACACCTCCTGGCATATTGATGCCTACACGTTCGATATCCCGCTTGCGTCCCACCCGACGGACGCGTTGGCAAGCCCTGAGTTTGTTATCGAGATGGGCAAGCAGGGTGGCCTCGGTGTGATTGACGCGGAAGGCCTGTGGGGCCGACACGCTGATCTGGAGGCTGCGGTGAAGAAGGTGGTGGACTCATGCGAGGACCCCTTTAACGTCGATACGGCTGAGAAGTACCAGGAGTTTGTCGAGGCAGGTGAGCGTGCCGTGCGCACCTTGCAGGAGTTGCACGCCGCAGAACTTGATCACGACTTGCTTTCGGAACGTATCGCCCAGGTGCGTGACTCTGGTGTGACTGTTGCGGTGCGCGTGAGCCCGCAGAACGTGCGCGAATTGGCGCCTGTAGTTATCGCCGCAGGTGCAGAAATCCTCTTCATTCAGGGGTCGATCGTGTCTGCAGAGCACGTGCAAAAAGGTGGGGAACCGTTGAACTTGAAAGAGTTCGTCGGTTCGCTCGACGTGCCGGTCATTGCCGGTGGTGTGTATGACTACACGACCGCGACCCACCTGATGCGCGCTGGCGTTGCTGGTGTCATTGTCGGTTCGGGCGATGCCGACACGGTGGTGAATGTCCCGATGGCTACCGCTATCGCAGATGTCGCGGCAGCACGTCGGGATTACCTCGATGAGACTGGTGGACGTTATGTCCACATTCTTGCGGATACCACTATTTGGGGGGCAGGCGAGATTGCTGCAGCCATCGCTTGTGGTGCAGATGCTGTCATGCTTGGCAACCCATTGACGAAGGCAACTGAGGCTGCTGCCGGTGGCGTGTATTGGGAAGCTCAGACAGCTCACCCACGTTTTCCGCGAGGTAGCGTGCGGAAGGAACCTGACTTCACTTCTTCGGCGCCACTGGAGGTAGTGCTCTTCGGTCCATCGAGCGATCCTTGGGGTGCGATGAATCTCATTGGTGGACTGAAAAGAATTATGGCGAAATGTGGCTATACTGGGATCAAAGCTTTCCAGAAAGCCGATTTGGCAATCCGTAACTAAGAACTGGATGAAATCGACCTATGTCTAGCCGTGTAACGATTCTTCGCGACGCCCCTGAGGGCCCATTCCACGAAGTTGATGTGAACGACATCTTCTTTTCGGTGACTGACGCCAAAGGTGTGATGACGCATGTGAACGATGTGTTCATCAAGTACGCGCAGTACTCCGCCGAAGAGATGATCGGTAAGCCGCACAACCTCATCCGTCATGAGGAGATGCCTGGTGCGGCGTTCAAACTCATGTGGGACACCATCGAGGAGGGCCGTCCTTTCGCCGCGTATGTGCGTAATAAGGCGAAGAGCGGCTCCGCGTACGACGTGTTTGCCACTGTTACGCCGCTGCCAAACGGCGGTTACCTGTCGGTGCGTACCCGTCCGATGACGGAGAACTTCGAAGCAGCCGCTGGTATTTACCAAGAAGCAAACATCGTTGAGCACGAGGCGAAGGCCAACGGTGTTGGCCGCCGCGAGCGTGCAGTGATGGGCGCGGAGAAGGTTACGGAGCTGCTGCCGGACTACGACGCATTCCTGCGCGAAGTCCTTCCTGCTGAGGTCCAGGCACGTGAGGATGCAGGCTTTACGCTTCCGGAAGGCTCCGGCGACATCTACGATGCTGCTGTGACGCTCTACCGTGAACTCGACGAGTTCATGACGGTGCAGACCGCCATTAAGGACGCTGCTGAGGAGCTGCGCAAGGCCAGTGCGACGCTGGTCGAGGAAAACGCAGTGACCAACAACGTGAAGGCCGAGATGGAAAACGTGGTCACCGAGGGTGCATCGCGTACGCTGCTGCTCGCACCGCTGCAGGTGTGGGCGACGATGCGTGGCATTATCGACGAGAACGCGAGGACCCTCGAGGAGACCGCTCAGGAGCTCTACGCCAAGACGTCCAACGCACGTATGGCGATTGCCCTGGCTCGTCTGCACACCGCACAGACCGCACAGTTCTCCACGGAGGCTAACGTGCAGGAGTCGATGCAGCTTCTCGTCGACGCACTCGAGGCTGACGTCAAGCACATGGATGACGCCGTGTTCTTGCACTCGTCGTTCCGTCGCCGCGTGGAGCTGAAGGTTAACTCCATTACGGAGCTGACCAAGATTCCGCTCGAGATGATTCGTCGTTGGTCTGAGAACACCAACGACATGGGCGAAGAGGTCGCACCGCTGGTGGAGCAGGTGAACAAGGCAATGGCTGCTGCTGATGCCTCGATTAACCAGCTGCACCGCTCAGCTGAGCGCCTCGCATAGGCACCTTCGACGGAGAAGGTGCGCGAGGCTCTGGACAGCCTCAGCGCTGCGGTCCGTTAAACCTGACGTCGGAGTCGCTTGCCGGCGAGTGTCTGGTTGACGGAAGCACCGATAACCAAGGCAATCGCCGCAAGCTTCAGCGGGGAGGGGCCCTGGCTGAGCACAAGCCATCCGACGAGTGCTGCAAATGCAGGCTCGAACGAGATGAGGATGGAAAATACCTGGGGGCGGAGTCGTCGCATAGCAATCAGTTCCAGTGATGTTGGGAGCAGCGACGCCAAGATTGCGGTACCAATTGCGAGGAGCAGCAGATTGGTATCGGAAACGATAACGAGTGCGCCTTCGAAACCGAAGGGCAACGTCACCAAACCACCAACTGCAAGGGCAACCGCGAGCCCACCTTGGCCGGCGATGAGGCGGCCAGTGCGCTTGTTGGCAAGGATGTACACCGCCCAGGCAGCGCCTGCGATCAGGATGTAGAACACGCCGAGGCGGTCGAGCGGCTCACCGGAGAGCGAATCAACGCCAAGCAGCGCCATACCTGTAAGCGCAAGCCCGACGGAGATGCCGTCGCGTACCGAACGGGACAACACCGCGGCGAGCAGCAGCGGGCCGAGGAATTGGATGGTTACCGCGGATGCGAGTGGCACAGTTGCAATACCGGCGTAGTAGAAGCCGTTCATGCAGCCTAGCGACACTCCGAGCACGATCGCTGCACCCCATTGTTCGGGAGTCCAGCGCCAAAACGCTGGCCGTGAGATTGCAAGCAGGATGACGGAGGCGATGAGTAGTCGGAATGAACTCGTCGCCCAGGTTCCGGCATGGGGGAAAAGCTGCGTGGCAAGAGCTGCGCCAAGCTGCAGAAACAGGCAGGACCCAAGGATGCACAACACGGCGGTGCGGTCGGCATTGGGTTCAACCGGGGAGGGGGCACGCAATGTCATGCAGATCATTCTGGGGCGAAACGTCGAAGAATGGACAATATATTCGGATTTATATGCCATCAGCTAGTATTTGGGCCGTGACTACCGCTCAGAAACGCCCTGTTCTTGTCGTTGATTTTGGTGCGCAATACGCGCAGTTGATCGCCCGCCGTGTGCGCGAGGCGCATGTGTTCTCGGAGGTTGTGCCGTCGACTATTACGGCTGCGGAGGTTCGTGAGAAGAACCCGCAGGCGTTGGTGCTCTCCGGTGGGCCGTCGTCGGTGTACGCGGAGGGTGCCCCGCAGCTCGATCCGGAGATCTTTGAGCTGGGGCTGCCGATCTTTGGTATTTGCTATGGCTTCCAGGTGATGACGCAGGCGCTCGGCGGCAAGGTCGAGGAGACCGGTGCCCGCGAGTACGGCCGCACAGCGATGGCTGTCAAGGGTGGCGTGCTGCACGCTGGCCTGGATGAGCACCCGGTGTGGATGTCCCACGGCGATTCTGTGACGCAGGCGCCGGAGGGCTTTGAGGTCACTGCCTCGACCCCGGGTGCGCCGGTTGCTGCGTTTGAGAACGCGGAGCGCAAGTTTGCTGGTGTGCAGTACCACCCGGAGGTGATGCACTCGCCGCACGGTCAGGAGGTGCTGACCCGCTTCCTCACGGAGATTGCTGGTCTGGAGCAGAACTGGACGGCGTCGAATATTGCGCAGCAGCTTATCGACGATGTCCGTAACCAAGTCGGCGACGGCTACGCCATCTGCGGCCTGTCTGGCGGCGTGGATTCTGCCGTGGCGGCAGCGCTTGTGCAGCGCGCTATTGGTGACCGTTTGACTTGTGTGTTCGTGGATCACGGTCTGCTGCGCCAGGGTGAGCGCGAGCAGGTGGAGAAGGACTTCGTCGCCGCGACCGGCGCGAAGCTGGTCACTGTGGATGAGCGCAAGGCCTTCCTGGACAAGCTCGCCGGCGTGACCGAGCCGGAGGCCAAGCGTAAGGCGATCGGTGCGGAGTTCATCCGTTCCTTCGAGCGCGCCGTGGCTGATGTGCTGTCGGATCACAAGGTGGACTACCTGGTGCAGGGCACCTTGTACCCGGATGTTGTGGAGTCGGGCGGCGGCACCGGTACTGCGAACATCAAGAGCCACCACAACGTGGGCGGCCTGCCGGACGACGTCGAGTTCGAACTCGTCGAGCCACTGCGTCTGCTGTTTAAGGACGAGGTCCGCGCGGTTGGCCGCGAGCTTGGCCTGCCTGAGGTGATTGTGAACCGCCAGCCGTTCCCGGGTCCGGGCCTGGGTATCCGCATCATCGGTGAGGTCACCGAGGAGCGCCTGGAAACCCTGCGCGCTGCTGATGCGATTGCTCGCGAGGAACTGACCAAGGCTGGCCTGGATGACCAGATCTGGCAGTGCCCGGTCGTGCTGTTGGCCGATGTGCGTTCGGTTGGTGTGCAGGGCGATGGCCGCACTTACGGCCACCCGATCGTGCTGCGCCCGGTGGCCTCCGAGGACGCGATGACCGCGGACTGGGTGCGCATCCCGTACGAGACGCTTGAGGTGATCTCCACCCGCATCACCAACGAGGTGGCCGATGTCAACCGCGTGGTGCTGGACGTGACATCCAAGCCGCCGGCCACCATCGAGTGGGAGTAAGTCAGTTTCCTTCGCCCGCGTCCTCGCGGGTGTAGTACGCGGACACGGATCCGACGCGCTGCGACACGTTAATCGTCAGTAGTGCGCTGTCTGTGTCCGCGTTTTGCCGTTCTTCGGGGCATGCGGCTTCGCCGATGTTGACCTTGCAGTTGACGTCGACGGGGATGTGATTGGGAAGCTTGAGGTCGATCTTGCCGACGCCGTTGCTGATGTTGATTGTCTTCGGCTCGCTCAGTGGCTCGAGCTTGGTAAGGTCGATCCGAGCTTCGCCGATGTTGTGTTTAAATTCCGGTATAGCCTCCGCGGAGTAGGCGGAGACATTTGCAACGCCGTAGTTGCCGATTGAGCCGATGCGAAGTTGGCTAACCACGGACATTGTCCAGAATGTTGCCGTTGTCAGCACCAGCGTAACGGGGATCCACAGCCAGTAGCGCTTCTTTGGTTGCGCACGCTCCGGAGCGGGCTCGACTGGGTCCGGCAGGTGCCACAGCCCAGGTGCCGCGCCGAGTGGGGCCCATGCCGGTGGTTTCTGCCCGGGGTGTTCGTAGCCCTCCGGCACGGTCAGGTGGGAGGTGTCTACGACAGGGCCTTTGCTCGTCTGCGACTCCAAGCCCACCACGAGTCCCTCCGGTGCCTCCGGCTGGCGCTGGTAGGCAAGGTACCAGCCGAGCGCGAAGAGCGCGAAGGTAACCAAAACACCGCGCAGGTCGCTGGCAACAGCAACGGACGGGAAGAAGATGACAAGACCGAGAAGCAGCAGCCAGCCGGTGTCGCGCTCTTTCTGCTCTACCTTGGTCAGCTGCTCTTTCGGGGTGGCGATCGAAGTTGCTGGGGTGCGGGTCAGCCCGAAGCGGGGCATGTTGATCCAGCACAACAGGTAAAGGAACAGGCCACCGCCGAAGGCGATTGACAATACGACGAACAGGACGCGGATGAGCGTTGGGTCGATTTGGTAGCGGGCACCGATGCCTTCGCAGACACCACCGACGACGGCCTTGCCGCCCTGGTCTTGTGGGATGCGGGGCGGGCGGGTCTCCCACATGCGCTTGAGTGTGTTGGTTTCCATGGCTTCTATTGTTGCGAGGCAACGCCAAGCGCGGTATCGGGAACGACCCTGATTTTTCATCTCAGGGTTTACCCCGATGTGCCTGAGGGGGTTGCCGTGCAACGATAGGGGACATGTCTGCGTTGTATCCCCGGTTGACCCGTGATCGTTCCCGCCGCGTCATTGCTGGCGTGGCGTCCGGGGCGGCTGACCTGCTCGGGGTGGACGTGAAATGGGTGCGTCTGTTTTTGGTTGCGGCGAGCTTCGCCGGTGGCTTCGGCGTGCTGCTGTACGCAGGTCTGTGGGTGTTTACCCCGGTTGCTGAAGGTGCCGCGCCGCGGCAGCGCCCGAGTGCGCTCGACATCTTCCTGGTGATTGCAGGGTTTGCTGGTGCGTTGACGTCGCTGCAGATTTCCTCCGGCGCGGGAGCCACGGTGGTGTTCATCATCGGCGTGCTCATCGTCGGTGCGGTGATTGCGTTGCAGGCGTACGACCGCGGTACGGATTCGTGGGGCAACATCGCCGCACTGTCCTTAGGTGCGCTGCTGATCATGAGCGGGGTGCTCGCTGTGGCACTCCTCGGGGAGAGCGCCGGGGTCGCCGGTGTGGTCGTTTCTGTGCTGGTGACGGTGCTGGGCGTCGGGGTGCTTGTGGTGCCGCTGATTGCCAAGTTGACCAACTCGCTTGTTGCGGAGCGTGAGGCGAAGGCGGTGGCGGATCAGCGCGCGGAGATCGCCTCGCGCCTGCACGATTCGGTGCTGCAGACCCTGGCGCTGATTCAGCGCCAGGCGGATCATCCGGACGAGGTGGTGCGCCTTGCCCGTGGTCAGGAGCGCGAACTTCGGGCATGGCTTTTCGACGACACCGTGTCCAACCACACCACCACCTTCGCCGCGTTGCAGAAAGCCGCGGGCGAGGTGGAGGACGCCTATGGGGTCGTGATTCAACCGGTCACGGTGGGCGAGGATGTCGCCTACGACGAGCGCAGCGAAGCGGTCGTGCTCGCCGCCCGGGAGGCGATGGTTAACGCCGCCAAGCACGCGGGAGTGGACACGATCGACGTCTACGCTGAACACCTCGCGGGAAGGCTCGAGGTATTCGTGCGCGACCGGGGTGCTGGCTTCGACCCGGATGCGGTGCCGGCGGACCGGCACGGGCTGCGCGATTCCATCGTGGGCCGGGTTGAGCGGGTTGGGGGAGAGGTTAACGTGGTGTCGTCGATAGGCAATGGCTCCGAGATCGAACTAGCGTTAGACCTATGACGCGCGTGTTTCTCGTAGACGACCACTCGGTGTTTCGGGCCGGAGTGAAGGCCGAACTGGCTGCCGCAGGCGACGGCCAGCTGGACATCGTCGGGGAGGCGGGCACGGTTGCGGAGGCGGTGCGCGGGATCGAAAAGGAGCGCCCGGATGTGGTGTTGCTGGACGTGCACATGCCCGACGGCGGCGGGTTGGCTGTGCTCAAGCGTGCGCCGGGGCCTGCGTATTTGGCGCTGAGTGTCTCCGACGCTGCCGAGGACGTCATCGCGCTGATCCGTGCCGGGGCGCGCGGGTACGTGACCAAGAACATCGCAGGTGAGGAGCTTGCGGAGGCGATTGAGCGGGTGCGTGGCGGCGATGCGTACTTCTCGCCGCGGCTTGCCGGGTTCGTGCTCGACGCGTTTGCCTCCGGTCCGGTTGTGGAGGAGGACGACCCGGCGGTGGACTCGCTGACCCGGCGTGAACTTGAGGTGCTGCGGCTGCTTGCGCGTGGTTACACCTACAAGGAGATCGCCGAGCGGCTGTTTATCTCGGTGAAGACGGTGGAGACGCACGCCTCCAACATTTTGCGCAAGACGCAGACGTCGAACCGCCACCAGTTGACCCGGTGGGCGGTTGCGCGCGACTTAGGGTAGCGCTCCAGGAAATTTGGCAATCAACTAATTGTGGCTGCCTTTTCTTCATCCGGCCACACCGTCACTGCTTTGTATGTGTAGTAGACACACGCTACGAAGACAACAATATTTCCAAAGATGAGCCACTGCGGTGCATCGTTCGGCAGAACTATCTGGAGAACAGCACTCACTAAACAAAGCATGGCAATGTTCGTACTCAACGCAATGATCAGCATTCTGCGTCCAAGGCTCATTTCGTTCCTTTCTTTTCGTGTTGTATCAGCAGCGGTTACGACCCGGCCTTAGGGTAGCGCCGACCCGGTGCCGGCCTAGAACAGGCCTAGAGCACGCGCGCCTGGGTGAGCAGCGACAACGCAGTTTTGTCGGTTTCTTGCAGCATGAGCGGGTTCGTGCCCGGCATCGGTGAGATCGTCGTGTCCGCCCACTGCTTACCGGTGGGGATGCCCACGATGTGCAGGCGGGGATCCAGGGTGCCGTCGGGGTGGACGGCGCGGCGGGTGGCATCGTCGGTTTCGGGTGAGGCGGTGGGGGCGAAGGGGCGGACGCGGTTGGCGTCGACAAGCGAGCGCACCAGTGGGTCCTTGGTGTTGCGGATGTCCGGGGCGGGTAGGAATGCGTCGGCGAGTGCGGTCGCGGTGGTGCTGCGCCCGTGGCTGGTTGCGGTGAATGCGCCATCTTGCGTATCGACGACCGGCTGTGGGCCCAGGAACGTCACCAGGCCAGCGTCGGCAAGTGCAAGCAGCTCACGGGTGCGGAACAGTGGCGGGCCGGAGCCGACCATCTGACCGAACGCCATGTACTGCGAGCGGGCCACTTCCGGGGCGCCTTTGCCGTTTTCGGTGGCGATGGCGCTGGGTTTACGGCCAGCGGAAATCGCCCATAGCCCGGCCTTGAGCGGGGAGTCCCAGGCGGCGACGGCCTCGGCGATGTCGCCCGCCATGGCGTCGGTGACCACGCGCTGGAGTTCGTCCAGGCTGAGTTCCTCCGTGCCGGCGAGCGGGTTGACCCAGGCGGCCATGTCGAACGGCTCGGTGCTCGTGCCCTCGAGTGCCTGAGTCAGCGCGCGGGCGACCGGCAGGATGTCGTCGGGGGAGGCGTGGACGGCCAGGTCGGTGTCGTCGATAAGTGTGAGGATCTCCTCGAGCGGCACCTTCAGCGCCTCGGGGCGCACGCGGGCGAGGGTGCGGTAGTACTCGGCGAAGGCATCGCGGGCGAGCGCTGGCCACAGGGTGCGGCCGAACGACAAAGTGCCGCTGCCGGGCTCGGCAGGGTTGGCATCGATAGCGGCGCGCAGGCGTGACAGATCGGCCTTTGGCGGCAGCGAGTTGTACTCGGACTTGGGCAGGTAGGGGTAGCCGCGGCCAGAGGTAACGATGAAGTGGGGTTCCTCGCCGGTGGCGTCGTAACGCAAACCGGAGCGGGCCGTGTCGTCTTCGAAGAAGCGGCCGCCACGGTTGATGGTGGTCAGCGCCATGAGGTCGAAAAAGCCCATGCCCATACCGCGCACAAGCAGGCGCTCGCCCTCGCCGATGCGCTCCACGTCCTGCTCAACCGGGTTGCCGGGCGGAATGTAGGTCAGGCCAGATTTGGCAAAGGCCTGCTGTGCCGGGGTCGGGGCGGGCAACACCCAGCCGGAGGCGACCACGGTGGCGTCGGCGTGGATCAGCGTGCCATCTGCAAGCAAGATCGCGTCGCGGTCTCCGTCGCTGTACAGCGACATCGCGCGGGACTGGTGCTCAACCACGGTGACGGAGTCCGGCAGCTCGGCCAGCGCAACCTGCCACACCCAGCGCAGGTACTCGCCATACAACGCGCGCGACGGATTAGATTCAGGCCGTGTCACACGGATTTCAGCGTCGAAGGTGCTGGGGACGGCCGGCGGGTGGTCGCTGATAAGCGGATGCGCGAATTCGCCGCGAAGCGCCTGGATCCACTCAAACATGGTGGGGCCTTCGAGCACAGGTGCGGTGACGGTCGCGCCGGGCTCGGTGAACAGGGTCACCGCGCCAGCCAGGGTGTTCATGCACAGTGTGCGGGTTTGTTCGGTGTCCCAGATGCGGCCGGCGCCGAGCTGGGCGTCGTCGATGATGTGCAACGTCAGTGGTGTGGCGCCACGGTCGTTGAGGAAGGCTGCGATGCGCTCGGTGATGGAGATGCCTCGCGGTCCTGCTCCGACGATGGCGATGTCTGCTCCCACAGCGATGTACCTCCACGATTTCGATGAATCTTTATAACGTGTATAGACTGCGCAGTCTATTAAGAAAGAACCGAATTGTCTAAAAGTGGTATGGTGCCGAAAACCACAAGGGAAAAGAGGACGATAACGTGCCGAAGAAAACGGTCGCGGCCCCAGTTGTACTTGTAGGTGCAGTTGCCCTGCTGAGCGGCTGCACCGCAGGGGGTGGCGCTGAATCTCACGCAGAGGGTGACAATGTGCTCACCTACTTGGAATCCAACTGGTTTAACAGCCTCTACCCGCCGGCTGCCGGGTTTTACCCCAACGGCGGTGTGGTCAATCAGTTAACAGACAGGTTGCTCTACCAAGACCCTGAAACGCTCGAACTCCAGCCGTGGATTGCCACCGACCTGCCGGAGATCAACGAGGATGCCACCGTGTTCACCTTCGATATCCGCACGGATGTGACCTACTCCGACGGCACACCGATGACGGCGCAGAACATCGTGGACAACTTCGACCTCTACGGCCAGGGCGACAAGGATCGCCTGCTCAACGTCTCGGAGCAGATCTCCAACTACGACTACGGCGAAGTCGTCGACGAGGACACGGTTCGCTTCCACTTCACCGCACCTTCTCCGGGCTTCGCGCAGGCTACGTCCTCGTACAACGCGGGCCTGCTGGCGGATTCCTCCCTGCAGCTGCGCAACGAGGACTTCGGCCCAGGCGGGGCGGCGAATGTGATCGGTTCGGGCCCCTTTGTCGTCGATAGTGAAACGCTGGGTACTGACCTCGTGCTGAAAACGCGCGAGGATTACGACTGGGCACCACCATCGCTCGAGCACCAAGGACCTGCGCGTATCGACGGCATCCACTACACCCTGGCCGCCGAAGAAGCCGTCCGCTCCGGCGCGTTGCTGTCCGGCCAAGCGGACGCCGCGCGCACGATCTCTCCGCCAGTGGAGCGGCACCTGAAAGACCAGGGTGTGCAGGTGGTTGCCTCTGCCACCAACGGCATGAACAACCAATTGGCCATGCGGTTTAACCACCCGTTGCTGCAGGACATCCGCGTACGGCAGGCGATTATCCACGGCATCAACCGTGAAGAGATCATCCGCATTCTGCTGTCGGATTCCTACCCGCTGGCCACGTCGTCGATGACCTCGACGGCACTTGGCTACGCGGAGCAGCCCGGCGCGTACACGTTTGATCCGGATCGTGCGCGTGCGCTTCTCGACGACGCCGGCTGGACCCCCGGCCCCGACGGCACCCGCGTGAAAGACGGGCAGCGGTTGAGCCTGTCGGTCAACCACGCGCTGCCGCAGCCGCGCTCGAAAGAGATTGTCACGATGGTGCAGTCCGACCTGCGTGACCTGGGCATTGATCTGAACATGGTGGCCGGGGATCGTGCCACGCAGAACGCGGCGCAAAAGGACATCAACCGAGTGCAGTTGTTGCACACGATGGTGGGGCGTGCGGATTATGACGTGATTGAGTCGCACTTGTCGGTGAACCGCCGCGACTCGCTGCTGAACAACGCAGGAGATGGCACCCCAGCGGATGCCAAACTCGAGGAATTGTTGCAAAAGGTGGTTTCCACGCCGGACGATGCGGGCCGTGCGGCCGCGTCGAAGGCGGTGCAGGACTACCTCACCGAACAGGCCTACGTGCTGCCGTTGTTTGAGGAGCCGCAGGTGTACGCACTTGCGCCACACGTGAAGGGCTTTGTTACCGAATCGGTGGCCCGCCCGAGTTTCTACTCGGTGTACTTCGACCGTGATGGGGAGGACAACTAAATGAGTAACACTGTGCTGAAACGCGTTGGGCAGGCGCTGCTCGTGCTGCTGCTTGCCTACACGCTTGCGTTCTTCCTGCTTTCCGCCCTGCCATCGGACGGCGTGGCCGCGCGCTATGCGGACCCCGCGCTTGGGCTGGCCCAGGCAGAGATCGAAGAGATCCGCGAGCAGATGGGCGTGGATAAACCACTGTTCGAGCAGTACCTGGCCACCCTTGCCGGGCTGTTTACCGGCAACCTGGGGTTCTCGGTTGCCTCGGGCACGCCGGTGTTCGACCTCATCGTCGACGCCGCACCACACACGTTTGCGCTTGCGGCGACCTCGATAGGACTTGCCATCATCGTCGCGCTGCTCACCGCCTATGTGGCCACGCTGCCGGGCGGTGGTGCGGTGCGTAATTTCTTCCGCGCGCTGCCGTCGTTCATGGTGTCGCTGCCAGGTTTCTGGATCGCGATCCTGCTACTGCAGTTCTTCTCCTTCCAACTCGGCTGGGTCAACGTGGTCGACCCGACCCCGCTCGAGGGGCTCATCCTGCCGTCGCTCACCCTGGCCGTGCCCATGGCAGCACCGCTGATGCAGGTGCTCATCCGGTCTATCGACGAAGTCCGTGCCCAACCATTCGTCCAAGTCATCCGCGCCCGCGGTGCCAGCGAGGCCCGCATCTTCTGGCGCGACGTGCTGCGCAACTCGCTGCTGCCCGCCATCACCATGGCCGGCCTGCTGTTCGGCGAACTTGTCGGCGGAGCAGTGGTGACCGAAACCGTCTTCGGCCGCGCCGGGTTGGGGTCGCTGACCGTCAACGCGGTATCTAGCCGCGACATGCCGGTCCTGCTGGGCGTGGTGCTTATCGCCGCGACCGCGTACGTGCTGATCAACCTCATCGTCGACTTGCTCTACCCGGTGCTTGATGTGCGACTGCGGGATGCGGGGCCACAGAGCAACAAGGCTAAGAAGAGCACCGCTCAGGCTGCCGTGAAGGAGGGCGCCCGATGACAACACAAACAACACAAGCAGCAACGAATCCTGTTGCGCGGGCGAATACGCGCGCTGGCGTGCGGGCGAAGTCGCGCAAGAACCGCCGGTGGCGCTCGCCGGCGACGATCCTGTCGCTGATCGTCCTGGTCATCGCTGCCCTGTGGGCGTTGCTGCCGGGCGTGTTTGCCGCCTACGACCCGTACAAGGGCGTGGATGTGGCGCTGCTCGCGCCGAACGGTGAGCACATCTTCGGTACCGACGCCGTGGGGCGCGACGTGTACTCCCGCGTGGTCTACGGCGCACGCCAATCGCTGCTCGGCGCGCTGATCGCCGTGGTGGTCGGCCTGGTCCTGGGTACGCTCATTGGCCTGGTTGCAGGTACGCAGCGTGGCTGGGTAGAGACCGTGCTGATGCGGTTCGTGGACGTGCTGCTGGCTATCCCGGGCATTTTGCTTTCGCTGTCCATCATCATCGTCACCGGTTTCGGTTCGCTGCAGGCGGCGTTTGCTGTTGGTATGACATCGGTGGCCACGTTCGCTCGTTTGGCCCGTTCGCAGGTGATCCAGATTGCCGGTGCGGACTTCGTCGAGGCTGCCTACGGCTCTGGCGCAACCCAGACCCAGGTGCTGCTGCGCCACGTGCTGCCCAACTCGCTGACCCCAGTGTTGGCGCTGGCTGCGCTGCAGTTCGGCACCGCAATCCTGCAATTGTCCATCCTCGGCTTCCTGGGCTACGGCGCACCGCCACCAGTGCCGGAGTGGGGACTGGTGATCGCGGAAGGCCGCGACTTCATGTCCACCGCCTGGTGGCTGATCCTGCTGCCGGGTCTGGCCATTGTGGCCACCGTGATGTCCACCAACCACATCTCCCAGGTCATTCAGACAGAAGGTGATGCGAAGTGAGTACCCCTTTGCTTGAAGTTGACGGCCTTACCGTTGCGTACGGTGATGCCGAGCCGACCGTGGAAAACATCGCGTTTGCTGTCGAGGCCGGCAAGATGACCGCGATCGTCGGCGAGTCCGGCTCCGGCAAGACCACCTCCGCCATGGCGGCGCTCGACCTGTTGGGTCCCACCGGCAACGTGCGCGCGGGCTCCATCCGGTTCAAGGGCCAAGACCTTGCCAGCCTGAGCGCTGCCGAGTGGCGTCAGATGCGCGGCGCAAAGATTGGTTTGGTTCCGCAGGATCCGAACAACTCGCTCAACCCGTTGAAAACCATCGGCGCATCCGTGGAGGATGGGTTGGAGATTCATGGGGTGGGGGACGCGGCGTCGCGTCGTCGTCAAGCAATTGCCCTGCTTGAGCGCGTCGGCATCGATGATCCTGAAAAGCGCTACAACCAGTACCCGCACGAGTTGTCCGGCGGCATGAAGCAGCGCGTGCTTATCGCGGCTGCGGTGGCGCTCGAGCCCGAGGTGCTCATTGCGGACGAACCCACGTCCGCACTCGACGTGACCGTGCAAAAAACCATCCTTGACCTGCTCGACGAGATGCGTGCCGAGTTGGGCCTGGGCGTCATTTTCATCACCCACGACCTTGCCGTGGCGGGCGATCGCGCCGATGACGTGGTCATCATGGAGCGCGGACGCGTCGTCGAGCACGGTCCTGTGAGCACGGTGCTGACCAACCCCACACAGGACTACTCCAAGCGCCTGCTGGCAAACGTGCCGTCGCTGTCCGTGGCAAATGCGTATCGACGACCCCCTGTCACCACCGACACCCTCCTGCGCGTAGACAACCTTGCCGTGCGCTACGGCGATTTCACCGCCGTATCCGATATCTCCTTCGAGGTCGCGCGCGGCTCCACGCACGCGCTGGTAGGCGGGTCCGGCTCCGGCAAAACCACCACAGGCCGCACGATCGCCATGTTTAACCAGCCTGCTGAGGGCAGCATCACCCTCGACGGCGAGGAACTGACCACGCTGAGCCCGAAGCAGAAGCGCAACTTCCGCAACCGCATCCAGATGGTGTACCAAAACCCGTTTTCTTCGCTGGATCCGAAGATGCGGGTCGGCGAGATTGTGGCGGAGCCACTGCGCAACCTCGCGGGGGCGTCGAAACGCGAAAGCCTTGCGCGCGCCAACGAGTACTTGGAGCGCGTGGCGCTTGATCCGGAGCGGTTCGCCACGCGCACCCCGGCGCAACTGTCCGGCGGGCAGCGCCAACGCGTCGCCATCGCACGCGCGCTCATCGTCGAGCCGGAACTGGTGGTGCTTGACGAGGCCGTCTCCGCACTCGATGTGACCGTGCAGGCGCAGATCCTGGAACTGCTGGAAAACCTGCAGCGCGAACTGGGGCTGACCTACGTGTTCATCTCCCACGACCTGGCGGTGGTGCGCCAGATTTCGGATACGGTGAGCGTGTTCAGCCGCGGCCAACAAGTGGAATATGGCCCCACCGACAAGGTGTTCTCACACCCGCGCCACGACGTCACCCGTGAACTTATCGACGCCATCCCCGGCACCGTCTTCCGTGCCCGACAGTTAGGAGAGTTTGTTGTCTAACGACATTATCGACCTGCTCGCAGAAACCCCGGCCGACCTTGCCGAACTGCGCCGCCGCCGACCCGAAGCCGTAGAAAACGCCCAGCGCAGCTTCGCAGCCCTGTTTGAGCCCGCCAACCCGGCGCTGATCGAGGCCCTGCCGGTATCCACCCGCTACGCCGTCGCCGCTTTCGTCGCCGGCATTTCCGGTGCGCAGCGCGCCGCGGAGTTTTACGCGGATTTGCTTGTCGACGAAGACGAGGCGCTCGTTGCCGTGGTCGAAGACGCGGTGCGCGCAGGTGTATCCGCCGGCCCCTACGCGGGCGGGGACTTTGTCACCTTCGGCGAGGGGCAGCTCGCCGCCGCCTTTGACTTCGCCCACCTGCTGACCTTCCATCCGAAGGATGCTTCGCCGGCGGCGATCGGGCACCTGCAGACCGCTGGCTACACCGAGGACGCGATCGTCTCGCTCGGCCAACTCATCTCCTTTGTGGCGTTCCAGCTGCGCGTCGTGCACGGTGTGCAGGTGCTGGCTGGCGGTACTGCTGCCTCGGGTGGTTCGGGTGCTGGCGATGCTGCTGTTGAGCGCCCCGCCGGCGTCGCCGATCCCGGCTGGGAGCCGGCCGCGGCGACCCTGCAGCCGGAGGTTGTTGCACCCGAGAAGTTTGTCAACCACTCCCTGGGCTGGAAGCCGTGGGTGGCACCGCTTGAAGAGTCCGACTTCACCGACGAGCAACGCGACGCTCTGATCAAGCCGGAACGCATCGGCATGGAGTACTTCCGTCTGCTCGCCCGCGACCCGCAGGCATTGAAGGCGCGCACCCTGACCGACCTGGACATCTTCTACAACACCGAAGGTGGCCTGGGCCGTGCCGAGCGCGAACTTGCCGCTACCGTCGCGTCCCGTTTGAACGGCTGCGAGTACTGCGCATCAGTGCACCAGGCACGTTCGAAGGAGGAAGGCGGCGACGCGGAGGCGATCGACCGCCTGCTGGACGAAGGCGTGGAGGCGGACCTTGGCTCTGACGAATGGGACGCGATCCGCCAGGCTGCGGTTGCGCTGACCCGCACCCCGTTTGAATTCGGTGCCGAGCACGTCGAGGTATTGCGCGAGGTCGGGTTGGATGATCTGGCGATCATCGACGTGATCAACTCGTCAGCCTTCTTCAACTGGGCCAACCGTCTCATGCTCACGCTCGGCGCGCCGGATGTGCCGAAGCGCTACCGCTAGCGCCTGAACCCGCGGCGGCGTTTTTGGTCGCGCCAGATGAGGTCGTCGTCACGCCATTGCGCGGGCGGCGTCGGGTTGGAGGCGTAGGCGAAAACCCAAATGAACAGCAACATGACGAACACGCCGTAGGTCACGCGGCTGTCGCCCGCGTCATCCGCCGCCGGGATGAAAATGATCAGCCCGAGCAGAAGCAGCCAGCCGGTGCGGCACTCTTTCTGTTCGATGGGGCTGCGCTGATCCTTGCGGGTAAAGATGGCCCGGCCCGGGCTCATGTCCTCCCCAAGACGCGGCATGAGCAACCAGCACAACAGATAGGCGAAGATGCCACCGCCGAAAATAAACCCGGTGAGCACAAACGCGATACGCACCGCCACCGGATCGTAGCCGTAGCGGGCACCGAAACCGGTGCACACACCGCCGAATACGGCCCGACCACCTTGGTCTTTCGTGATGCGCCGCGGGCGGGTTTGGTTGCGTCCCTTAGTGTGGTGTAACGCTTGCTG